>BLLW01000001.1 GCA_011959285.1 Lachnospiraceae bacterium
ACGGCATCCGTGCCGCTTGACTCCTAAAATCGCCATCCATGGCGATTTTGCCCTGCGGATTCAACATTCTGTAAGTGAAATTACCGATTTTTCGCAAAGACTTGAAACGATATGATATGCGCTCCCCTGCGCCTGGTCCGCTGCCTGCCCCACGTACTGTCCTGCCTGCCCTCCACTGATCCCCCTCCTGCCGCCTGTGCCGTCCCTTGACAAACTGACCTTGGCTCGACAAACCGATTTTGAAGTAGCAGAATTTAAGGACTTGGAATCGTTTCAAAAGGGAGAATTTATTCGTAAATACTTTCGTAGTCGTAGTTTGAGAAGAATTCTCTCTCTTCTTGTATTTTCTCCAAGTAATTTTTTGGGGTTATGCGACCGGTGTCATCGGAAATCCACTTTAGAATCAGGGAATTGATTTCGGCGCTGTAGTGGGCATCGTCGCAGTAGTAGTCTAGGTTGCAGATGATGTCGTATTGGTCGAAGAAGCTGTATAGTTTTATGTTGGGGCATTCCAGCAGCAGTTCGGTGGCTGTCTGTTCTGCCAGCAGTTGCCTTTCTAAGGTCCCTTTGAGGTTTAAGGCATCCCAGTAGCAGATGCTGTAGGGTGGGTAGAAGATATAGAAGGTGGTGTCGGGGTATTTGTTCGCAATCCGGGTGATGTTGGCGGTGATGGTGTCGGTGACGGTCTGGCGTTCTTCTTCACCGAAGGAGGTGGGGACGTTCAAATTGACGTTGTTCCGGTCGTAGGCATTGAGAATTTGATCCAGTCCGGTTTCCCGTTCCCAGGAGGAGTATTCGTCCATGGTGGCGGAGGGTGCGCCTGTAAGTGTCATGAGGACGTTGGGCAGTACCCCGTGATATAGGATCGACTTATTAAATAGGTAGGAGACGTCGTTAAAGGGGTTTTCATCGTAAAGGTAGGTGGGGTAGGATTCGTATTGCTGCCAGTCGCCGGCACGCAGAAGACCGTTGTAATCTAATGTCCAGAGAACTGTGTTTACGTTCGGGTTTCTGGTAAGGGTGCGGTCCAGGTTCTCGGCAAGTTCTTTGTAGCCGGCGCCGGGGAAGGGCTCTTTGACAGAATGGGTGCCGAAGTAGGCATCCATTTCGCTGGGTTTAAAGTTCTGGGTCATGGATGTGCCTGTGATGAGGGCATCAAAATCAAAATGCCGGGAGATGCCGTCATTGGTGTAGCGTTCTTCGTGCAGCCTGTAGGATAAAAAGGGATAAGGCTTGTGATAATGAAAGTATGGATCCACAAGGATGACGGCAAGCCCGATGAAAAAGAGCGCCGCCGCTAAAAGGGTGATGCATTTTATGAACCATTTTTTGGCTTCTTTTTGTTCCATAGACGTTTCAGTGCCTTTCTTTCAGTGCTTTTCTTGCAGCAGCTTTCTTACGCAGTATTTTCCCACAAGGGGGAATGTGTAAGAGAGGCGTTTAAAAGTTAAAATATAAAAATTCGCTGATTTCTGACAGGGATAAAATGCTCCACAGCATCAGGAGGATCACCACCAGGATTTTCCGGTTGGTCAGCTTCATCTGCGCCGTTTTTTCCTGGGTGTTCTTCATGGTAAAGCAGGCGGTTAAGGTAAGGAGGGTAAAGGCGGTGACCGGAATCCATGGATAACTGGTCATGACTGTGCCGAGTCCTGCCCGGTGCAGAAAGCTTATCTCCATCAAATCGCCGAATTTGTCTGTGATTGGCTGGTAAAGGGGACCGAACCCTCCGCAGAACAGTTGTGTCCACAAGAGTCCTGCATCACTTAAGGAGTCTGCCCGGAACAGGCTCCAGGCAAAGGTCACAAATAGGAAGGTTGCGCCCACCTTTAGCATGCGGGGGAGCCGCAGCGGCATGTTGCGGAAAATCCGTTCTAAAACAGAAAGGATGCCATGCATAAGTCCCCAGATGATAAAGGTCCAGTTGGCGCCGTGCCACAGCCCGCTTACCAAAAAGACGATTAATACATTGAGGTAATTCTTTGCCTTAGAGCATCTGTTTCCGCCTAAGGGAATATACACATACCGGGTAAAAAATCTCGTCAAGGTCATATGCCATCTGTCCCAGAAATCAGAGATGGAGCAGGCTTTATAGGGAGAATTAAAGTTAAAGGGAAGTTTTATGCCCAGCATATAGCTCATTCCGTAAGCCATATCACAGTAACCGCTGAAATCAAAATAAATCTGAAGGGAATAGCAGACCATGACAAGGATCACGCTGGGAGTGTTCAGATCTGCTATATGGTCATAGCCAATGGCTACAACTTTAGAAAAGGTGTCTGCAATCAGGACCTTTTTTGCAAGCCCTAGCGAGAAGGCATAGATGCCCCTGCTCAAATTCCGGAAATCCAGCTTCCGGCTGGCGGCATCTCTGAATTGGGGAATCAGTTCGCTGTGATAGACGATGGGACCTGCAATCAGTTGGGGAAAGAAGGAAACATACGCCGTATACTCCAGAAAGCCATATGTGTCACATTCCCCCTTATAAGAATCGATTACGTAGGACAACTGTTGAAAGGTATAAAAACTGATGCCAAGGGGCAGGACCAGTCTCAAGAGAGGGAAATCTGACCGAAACAGGACGTTCAGGTTTTCTATAAAGAAATCATAGTATTTAAAGTAAAACAGGATGCCGATATTCAAGAGAATGCCGACACATAGAAAAATCCGCTTATGACTTTGGACGCGGGCACGGTTCATACAGAGGGAAAGAGCGTAATTTGCCAGAATGCTGACAATCAAAATAATAAGATAATAGATGTTATTATACCCATAAAACCACATGGACATAGCGGTCAGAAAAGCCAGCGCGGCTTTATGCTTCCCGAAATGATTCAGTCCGTAATATCCAATTAAGGTCAGTGGAAAAAACAGAAATATAAAAATATAGGAATTAAATAACATGAGTTCTTCCTCTCGGATTCATGAAAACTGCCTTTTAGGGGAAAATCAATGTTATTATAAGCCCCATCTGTAGGTTTGGCAATAAATTTTTGTGGAGGATTTCAGGTTCTTGTGCTAAAATCTATAATTAAGTATAGCAGATAAGAGGTGTGGCTATGAATATAATCAGGATGTCTGGAGGGCTCGGAAACCAGATGTTTCAGTATGCGCTGTATCTGAAACTCCGGTCATTAGGGAAAGAAGTCAAATTTGATGATATAAATGAATACCGCAGTGAAGGCGCACGCCCGATTATGCTTGCTTTATTCGGCATTGATTACCCCAGGGCGACCTGGAATGAAATCGTGGAATTTACGGACGGTTCCATGGAACCGCTTAAGAGGATCAGAAGAAAGCTGTTTGGAAGGCGTGCAATCGAATATTATGAAGACGGTTTTTATGACCCGAAAGTCCTTACCTTTGATTCCATGTATCTGCGCGGAAACTTTCAGAGTGAGAAATATTTTGCGGATATAAAAAAGGAAGTCAGGGAATTGTATCAGTTTCCTACCCTTGAAGAGATGCACCTGCCAGAGAAGCTTTATGCAAGCACCAGGGCATGCTTAGATGCAATTGAGCGCACGGAGGCGGTGGGCATCCATATGTATAGAAGCGATTCCCGTAAGGAAGAGGAACTGTATGAGGGAATCTGCACGGAGAAATACTATGAAGGTGCGGTGCAGTTTATTCAGGAGAAATGCCCCGATGCCGTTTTTTATATCTTCAGCAACGAGCCTAAATGGGTGAAGGGCTGGGTGGAGAATCTGATCAAGAGCCAGATGTGGGAGGGCATGAGCAGGGAAGAAATCATCGCCATGAAAAAACGCTTTGTCATGGTGGAGGCAAATACGGAATATACCGGGTATCTGGATATGCTCTTGATGAGCAAGTGCAGGCACAACATTATTTCCAATTCCAGCTTCAGCTGGTGGGGGGCGTGGATCAATGGTCACGGGGACAAGCTGGTGGTAGCGCCGGATAAATGGGTGAATGACAAGGACAGCGAGGACGTCTATACGAAAGGCATGGTGCTTGTAAATGCCAAAGGCAAGGTGAACCGCACCATAAAATAAGAAGCAAGGAAGAGATTCCATCATGAATATAATCAGAATGACAGGCGGGCTGGGCAATCAGATGTTTCAGTATGCGCTATATCTAAAGCTCCGCGCCATGGGGCGGGAAGTAAAATTTGATGATGTCACCGAATATAGAGTGCCGGATGCAAGACCGATTATGCTGTGGGCGTTCGGCATATCTTATCCCAAGGCGAGTGCGGTGGAAATCGATCAGATTACGGATGGATTTTTAAAGCTTTCCCATAGAATCAGGAGGAAGTTGTTTGGGAGAAAATCCCTTGAATATCATGAAAGAGATTGTAATTTTGACCGGCAGGTGCTGACGCGGGATCCTGCTTATCTGACCGGCTACTTTCAAAGCGAAAAATATTTTAAAGACATCGAAGCACAGGTGAGAGATGCTTTTATCTTTTCGAATAAGATTTGGAAAGAAGTATCTCCTGAAACGAAAAGTAGAATGGAAGCTTATCTGGAGCAGATCCAAAGCGCGAAGGCAGTGGCACTCCATGTGCGGCGGGGGGATTATCTGACCACCAGCGAGGTGTTTGGCGGAATCTGTACCCAGGCATATTATGTAAGTGCGGTCAGGGAAATGCTGAAAAAGGTTCCAGACGCGTCGTTCTTTGTTTTCAGCAATGACATAAAGTGGGTGGAGGAATGGATCCCAAAGCTTTGTGAAGAGGCGCAAGTACAGGATGTGGGCAGGTTCGTGGTGATTGAAGGTACCACGGAGGACACCGGCTATCTGGATATGTTGCTGATGAGCAGATGCTGTCATTACATTCTGGCAAACTCCAGTTTTAGCTGGTGGGGGGCTTATCTGAACCCGTCAAAAGAAAAGCTTGTGATCGTTCCGTCGGTATGGTTCAATAATCAGGACTGCAGGGATATTTATACAGAAGAGATGAAGAAGATTTCTCCGAAAGGCGAATGGATAGAAGCATGAAACAGAAAAGCGTACGGATTTCGGTCATTGTAACTGCATATAATATTGAAAATTATCTGCCCGGATGTATGGAAAGTCTTCTGGCGCAGACCTATAGCCCCATGGAGATTATTCTTGTGGACGACGGCTCTGATGATGGGACGCCCGGACTGTGTGACAGGTACGCAAGAGAGAATGACCAGGTACAGGTGATTCATAAGGAGAACGGAGGACCGTCAGCGGCGAGAAATGCGGGGCTTGCGGTGGCAAAGGGCGACTATATCGGTTATGTGGACGGAGACGACCGGATAGAGGCGGACATGTATGAGAATATGCTGGGCGCCTGCCTGCGAACAGGTGCGCAGATTGCCATCTGTGCCTATAGAGAGGTGGGGGAGGGTGCGCAGGAGTGCCATCCTACCGGCAGAATCCTTGAACTTACCCGCGAGCAGACATTGGAATTATATATAAGCGGCGATCCTCAGTATCATATTTACCATTCTGTCTGGAGCAAACTCTTTGAGAGGAAAGTGATTGAGGACATCCGGTTTCCGGAAGGACGTAAATCGGAGGATATCATGTACACCACATGGGCGCTTACAAGGGCGTCAAAATGTGTCTTTTTAGACACACCGTATTATCGCTACACGGTGGACCGGAGCGGAAGTATTATGAACAGCCAGGTCCATGAGCGGCGGTTTCAGGATGAAATTCCCTTTTGGAAGGAGCAGGCGGATTATTTAAAAAAGATGGGACTGCAGGAATTATCAGAAAAGTCCGCCTATCAGTTTTACAGGAAGATGCTCTTTTATTATATAGATTTTAAGGACAGAGGGATGAAAGATTCGGCGAAGGAATTGATGGATTTTCTGCGGAAGGAAAAGCAGGAGATCAAGCGGATTTATCAGAAGGAATTTACATCATCCGGGGACAAGGTCAGGATGAAACTGGCTCTGTGCATGCCGGGCGTGTATTACCGAATCGTGAAGATTTATGACAGATTTATTATCCCGTTGCGTCAGAGGCACTGCTAAAATTTGCCTATAAGGGTAATGTATGGTATAATTCTAATCCGATAAGTCTGCCGCAGATGCCGGCACTTGATGGGATTCTCATATGTAGAATACAAGAAGGAGATACATGAAGAAGACAAGCCTGTTTGGTAAAATCAGATCTATATTCGACCGGAAGCAGAAAAAGCAGCTGATGGTGCTGGGTGTTATGATATTCATTGGAGGTCTTTTGGAAACGCTGGGTGTAGGAGGAATGATTCCTGTGGTGACAGCCCTGCTCACGCCGGAAGAATTAATGGGATATGTGAACGAGTACGAGATTCTGCAGGTAATCTGCGACCGTTTTCATATTCAGGATACAGCGCAGATTACACTGGCGCTGCTTGTTGGGCTTATGGTTGTTTATGTGATTAAGAACCTATACGTTTTGTTCCTGACCTATAAACAAAATTCTTTTATTACCCAGAATAGGAATAAGATGATCAGCCGTGTCATGGCAGAGTTTTTGAACAGACCCTATGAAAAGTATCTGGGAGCGGATATCCCTACGGTATTCCGTATTACAGACAGCGATATTCCTCAGACCTTTTCCCTGATTCTTGCCATGCTTCAGCTTGCCAGCGAAGTGGTGGTTTCCCTGCTCATCTTTGTAGTTCTGCTCTGGCAGAGCGTTTCCATGACCCTGTTCATCATTTTCGTATTCGGTGTGATGACCTTATTTATCCTTAAAGTATTCAAGCCTGCGCTTAACCGGATTGGAGCGCAGAATCAGGCGATTCAGTCCCGCATTGCCAAATGGAGGATACAGGCTACCTATGGTCTTAAGGATGTCAAGGTTTTGAACCGGGAAGAGTTTTTCGTGAGAAATTATTATGAAACTGGCAGGGTGGGGGCAGATGTGGCAAGGAACTACGCAGTTCTGAACAATATCCCCCGTCTTTTGATTGAAACGGTATTTATCGTCAGCGTATTGTCCTTTGTAGCGGTTTATGTGGCAGGAGGCGGCGATACGGGGGCGATTTCAAAGACCATAGCGACCTTTGGCGTGGCGGCGGTCAGAGTGCTGCCCAGTGTGAACAGGATTAATACCTATATTACAGAGATTGCTTACACCCAGCCCAGCCTTGACTTTGTATATGAAAATCTTCAGGAAGGCATGAAGACGGATGCCATGCTGGCGGAGAGAAAGGCAAATTCCCAGGTGGAAAAGTTGAAACTGGAGGATAAGATCGAGCTGAACCATATCAGCTTTCATTATCCCGATTCGGACAAAGCGATTTTTAAAGATGCGCATATGGCGGTTCCTAAGGGAAAGTCTGTGGGAATCATAGGCGCATCCGGTGCGGGCAAGTCCACCATCGTGGATGTGCTCCTTGGGCTTTTGCATGCGCAGGAGGGAGAGATTACCTGTGACGGGGTGAATATCTTCAAAAACTATGAATCCTGGCTTGCACAGGTGGGCTACATTCCGCAGTCCATTTATCTGATCGATGAATCTATCAGGGATAATATTGCGTTTGGAATCGATGCAGACAAAATCGACGATGAGAGAATATGGGAGGTCTTAGAAGAGGCACAGCTTAAGGAATTTATCGAGGAACTGCCGGAAGGATTGGACACCACCATTGGAGACCGGGGCGTGCGCCTTTCTGGCGGGCAGAGACAGCGCATCGGTATTGCCAGAGCGCTTTACAATGACCCTGAAATTCTGGTGTTTGACGAGGCGACCTCGGCACTTGACAATGACACGGAAGCTGCGGTAATGGAAGCGGTGAATAGTTTCCACGGCAAAAAGACCATGATCATAATTGCCCATAGGCTGAATACCATTGAAAAATGTGATATCATTTATAAGGTGGAAGATGCAAAACTGGTGGAAACAAGACTAAATTGAGAAAAGGATGCAGGGATGATTGGAACAGAATTTATAGATGGACAGGGTTTGGGAAATCAGTTGTTCTGCTATGTGACAGCCAGGGCAGTAGCGGAAGAAAACGGATACGAATTCGGCACTGCCGGGCAGGAATGCTTTGCCGTTAACATCCATAGCAACCGCGGAATGTATTTTATGGATATAGATTTGGGACATGCTATTTCTAAAAATGAAAAGGAAAATTTTAAGGTGTATCATGATTCCGAAATCAGACTTTATATTGGCAATTCCAAACATGATATGGAACATGGGTGTTATATTGCTGGTGCAGACGAAAATATTCATCATGTGGAGGACGACACTCTGATTTATGGTAATATGCAGGATGAATCGTATTTTATTAAGCATTTAGATCAGATACGGCAGTGGCTTAAAGTGAAGCCGGAATACGACTCTTTTGAATATAGCAGAGAAAATCTTTGTATCATTAACATGCGTGGGGGTGAATATACGGGAAGCCCAGAGCTCTTCATCGATAAAAAGTACTGGATACACGGAATGAGGGAAATGAGAAAAATCCGCCCGGATATGGAATTTATGATTATTACGGATGATGTGGATTCAGCAAAGAAGATACTGCCGGGGATTCCGGCTTATCATTTTGATATTGGAAAGGATTATGTAACACTGAAAAATGCCCATTATCTGCTCCTCTCTAATTCGTCATTTGCCTGCCTGCCTGCACATACGAGTGAAACGGTTAAGTATGTTATTGCTCCAAAATATTGGGCAAGATATAATGTGTCTAATGGCTATTGGGCATCCGAGCAGAATATCTACAGTCTATTCCATTATATGGATCGAAAGGGAAGAATCTTCAGTGCAGAAGAGTGCAGGGAAGAATTGGCAAGGTACAAGAAGAAATCTGCGGTTTATGCAGGAAGGAACAAAAGACCTGGAAGGATACGCCTTTTCTTTCAAAACATAAGACGAAGAGGCGTTTATGGATACTTTTATATGAAAAAAGTAGGGAGAGCCGTTCTTAGAAGGATTCAAGAATAAAATGAAAGAGCAAAGGAACAAAGACGGATGTCAAGTTAAGCAGAAATTAAAACTGCCGAATGTGACGCTGGCGGCAATGACCAGCGTAAAGGTGTATGAGACGATCAAGGCGCTGGAATACAGTATGCAGGGGATAGAGTTTGGAGAAGTGGTTCTGATTACCCACAGAAAGCCGTTCATGCTGCCGGACACCATTACCTACAGGCACACGTCAAAGCTTACCGATATCGACTGTTTCAACTATAAAATGGTGTATGAACTGGGGGATTACATTCATACGGATTATGTTCTTTTAATCCATTATGATGGGTTTGTGATCCATCCGGAAAAATGGCAGGATGCCTTTCTTCAATATGACTATATCGGTTCTCCATGGCCTATCCCTAAGCCTGGGACGCAGCATTGCTATCATGATATACACGGGAACCTTTGCAGGGTTGGAAACAGCGTTTCCCTGCGCAGCAAAAAATTGCTGGATTTCCCTAGGAAAGCCGGGCTTGTGTGGGAAAAGGATGAGGATGGGTTTTATAATGAGGATATTTTCTTGTGTTGTATGAACAAGCACAGGATAGAAGGAGCAGGAATGAAGATTGCGCCCGTTGAAGTGGCGAAGTACTTTGGACACGAGCATCCCGTGCCGGAAACGTTGGATGTGGATGCGCCTTTTGCTTTTCATAAATGGTGGGGGCGCAATGAGGGGTATCCGAGATTTGAGAACCCATGGACCAGAAGGTGGATGAAAATAAAAGCGCTGATCAGACCGCTGCTGTTCTGGAGGAATTGATTTTTGGAAGGTAGAGCGATGGTATATGATTGTATTCCGTTTTTTAATGAACTTGATATCTTAAAGCTAAGGCTAAACATTTTAAACCCAGTGGTGGATAAGTTTATCATTGAAGAGGCGACGGTTACCTTTTCGGGAGAACCCAAGGAACTGTGTTTTGAAAAGAACAAAGCGTTATTTAAGGAGTTCCTTCCTAAAATAGAATATATCGTGGTGGATGATTCACCTATGGACGTCACCACTCATCTTCGGGACAAGTTTCAGAAAAACGCGCTGGCGCGCGGGCTTTCTGAGGCATCGGAAGAGGATGTGATTATTTTAAGCGATGTGGATGAGATACCCAATCCGGATGCGCTAAGGAAGATTATCACAGAATTTGATAAGGATAAGATATATCATTTTGCCCAGAGAATGTTTTACTGTTTCCTCAACATGGAGGAGGTTTCAGGGAGCCTGCTTTCAATTACGGGAGAATTTCCGAAGGTTGAGCGGAAGATGTGGCTAGGTACCAAGGTGTTTGGCAAAAAGAGCATCCCTGCTAATGGAATCATAGAGCTTAGGGAAGCACCTACCACTGCGCCCAATGCGGTGCGGGTGGCGGATGGAGGCTGGCACTTCGGTTACATGGGAAGCCGGCAGGAGAGCGATGTTTCCAAGAGAATCGGAACCAAGGTGGTGGCGGCTGCCCATCAGGAGTACAACAATCAGGATATTCTGGCGGAAGCCAGGGACAGGCTGATTTTAGGGCAGGATATGTTCGGCAGACAGGCAAGGTTCGAGCGGGTGGAGGTGGATGAAAGTTATCCCAAGTATCTTTTAGAACACATAGGGGAATATCGGCATCTGATTATGCCTCCGGTAAGCAGAGGGAGACAGGTTTATACAAAAGTATCGATGAAGGTGAAGCGGTTTTTTAGGAAGGCAGTAAGGAAATTGAAACGTCTGGCAGGCAGCAGAGGATAAAGCAGATGAATAAGGATAAGGCAGGAAAGCTCATCTTTTTTACAGCCCTTACAATTGAATTGTTAATATTGCTTGTGGACAAAAGCGTAATCACGAATCCCATAGAGGGAAGGCTTTTTCAGATTACATTTCTTTTGTTTGCGATAAAGATATGTATGACCCAGTATACAAAGGGAGAATGGGGAGTAATCGTCCTCTTTGAGCTGCTGGGGGTAATTTCTTATCTGGTAACGGGACGGAATGAGATCATTCGTATTGTGACCATGATTGCAGCGTGCAGAAATATGAATGGAAGGGCAGTTTTTGCTTATATTTTTAAAGTGGTTCTTGGCGGGAGTATACTGTTGGTTCTTTTGTCTCTCACCGGAATTTTGGGAGCGGTAAGTATAACGGATGTTTTCAGGGAGGATATAGTAGAGACACGGTATTGTTTTGGCATGGGGCATCCCAATGCCTTTCATTGTATAGTTTTTATGTTGGTATTATTGTTTTTATATTTATATGGAAGCAGTATGAAAAAATATTGGTTTGCAGTTTTGTTTGTGATGAATGCAGGGATATTTTTTCTTACGGGATCTAAAACGGGGATGATGATGACGGCGTTTGCGATTGTATTTGCCGCGGCGCTAAGGTTAAGTCCCAGACTTCGGACAGCACCGCTTATTTATGGAGGAACTGCAGTACTGCTTTTGATTTGTACAGGAATTGCATGGATTGCAGCGGCTTTCAGCAGGGAAGTGCCGTATCACGAGGCGGTATGGCAGCTGGACAGACTGCTTTCTCACAGAATCGTTAATTTATATTATGATTCCGCATCACATGCAGGCACGCTTTCCACATGGACGCTGTTTGGAGTGGCGGAGAATGAGTACTACTTTGATTTGGGATGGGTCAGACTATTTTATTGGTATGGCATGATACCTGCATTTATTTATATAGTGGTTCTGATGCTGTTGATTAAGGAGTTATATAAGCAGAGAGAATATATGGGTATTATGGTGCTTGCCTCGTTATTTATTTATACACTGATGGAGGCGCATATTGTTTCCGTATACCTTGCCCGGGATTATACATTGTTTTTGATTGGAATGTACTTTGGATCCATGTTTCATGTTGATAAAGGAAAAAAAGGGTATTTCTGGCAGGTTCCTGAAATGCTTTTTAAGAGAGCGGGTGATGTTGGATGAACCGTAAGAATAAAGTGATTGAAACTTATGGACTTTGGTTTATTGATTTGCTTGGCATTGTGGCTTCATTTCTCTTGTCTACTTATATCCGTTTTGGTAATTTCCGTGATATGGGGGATAAGGAGATCCATTTCCAGGTATGCCTTGCCTTTTTGCTGTTCTGCACGATTTATAGCTTTTTTCTTGATTGGAACAGAAATTTTTTCCGCAGGAATATCTGGAAGGAGGCAGTGGCAGTTCTGCAGTATAATGCGTATATGTTCCTGATTGTTGAAGGAATCATGTACTTTTTAAAGTGGGCAGATGTATTTTCGCGTCTGACGATGATTTACTTTGTGATTATAAATACATTGTTTACGCTTTTCCTGCACTGCGGATTTAAGAAGATTCTCAGGATGAGCTTTTCTTCCGATAAGAGCATCATTAAAGTCATGATCATTACGGAAAGCAGCCTGATTGAAGAAACGGTTCAAAGGCTGAAGGAGGAACTGGGGATCAACTATCAGATCGTGTCTCTTGGATGTATAGGAGAAAGGTATCATGGGGAGCGCTATGACGGCATACCTGTGGTGGCACAGCAGGAAATCATTCATGCGGCAACCACCATGCCATTAGATGAGGTATTTATCAGTGCGCCTTCCATTGCACAGAACAATGTGGAATATCTTCTCCATGGCTTCAGGGAAATGGGGGTAGACTGCCATTACAATTTGGAAGTGCCCGGAATGAGCGGCGAAAGAGGAAGGATAGAAAATTTCGGCGATTACACGGTGGTCACATACACTAGATTCCAGAGCAGCTATAAGAGAATCGTGATCAAGCGGGTAATCGACATCGCCGGAGGATTTGTAGGAATGATCATCACGGCGTTGTTCTTTCCTTTTGTGGCACTGGCAATTAAGCTGGATTCGCCCGGTCCGATCCTGTTTTCCCAGACCCGCATTGGAAGGAACGGAAGACGGTTCAAAATCTATAAATTCCGCTCCATGTATCTGGATGCAGAGGAACGGAAGAAAGAGCTGGAAAAGCAGAACGAGATTCAGGGGCTTATGTTCAAGATGGAAAACGATCCCCGTATTACGAAGGTGGGAAAATTCATCAGGAAAACAAGCATCGATGAACTGCCCCAGTTTTATAATGTGGTGAAGGGAGACATGAGCCTAGTTGGGACAAGACCGCCCACAGAGGATGAATTTGAAAAGTATAATCAGTATTATCGCAGGCGGATCAGCATGACGCCGGGGCTTACCGGACTGTGGCAGGTCAGCGGGCGCAGCGAGATAGAGGATTTTGACGATGTGGTGAAGTATGATTTGAAATATATTGACAGTTGGTCGCTGCTCCTAGACTTCAAGATTTTGCTGCAGACGATTAAAGTGGTATTTACCGGAAAAGGATCAAAATGAGTCAGAAGAAAAAGAGTTATCTTGAACTGATACGCATCATTGCCGTATTGTTGGTTATCTTTAATCATACAGACGGCTTTGTATATTATACAGTGCCAGGCAATATCCTTACCCATGTGTACTCGCTGGTGCTGGCAATCATCTGCAGAATGGCAGTGCCTTTGTTTTTTATGGTCTCAGGAGCGCTGCTTCTTGGAAAAGAAGAAAGTCTTTCGGAATTGTTCCAAAAAAGGATTGCCAGAATGCTTATTGTATTGACGGTGGTTTCCGCATTCTATTATCTATTCGATGTGGGAACAGGGAGAATAGACCATCCTGGGGCAGGGGATTTTATTTACAGACTGTTGACGAATGGAATCAGGGATTCTTTTTGGTTTTTGTACGCTTATGTGGGCGTATTACTATTGCTTCCCTTTTTTCGGAAGATAGCGCCGTTTCTGGATAAGAAGCTTATACTTTATTTGATCGCATTGCGCGTATTGACGGATTTGCTTGTGCCCGCGCTCAGCTTAGGGGTGGAAGTGAATGTTGCCTTTGATTTTGGATTTGTTGGTGATTACTATTACTTTATGCTGCTGGGATACTTTTTGGACAAGGAAAGACAGGAGCGTACAGGAAAGGGGAAATTGCTTTTCGTCTGGCTCTTGCTGATTGGCTTAAGCGGGGGGCTTACTTACGGCATCAAGGGAATCAGCGGATCTTATCATGCAATATCGCTCGATATGCTGGTGTTTTTGTCTGCACCGGTCACCTTTGCCATCATAAAAAGATGGATGGACCGCGCAGTGAAAAGGGAATGGGCAGAAAAGTGGATTCTTGCAGTTGGAAGCTGTACATTCGGGATTTATTTGTTTGACAATCTCTTAAGGAGGCTGTTCCTCCCGGTTTATATGTTCCTGTCAGAAAAGACGGCTGGCATTCTTGCCAACAGCGCATATGTAGTTCTTACCTTTCTGGGAGGTCTGGCAATCACGTGGGTATTGAAGAAAATACCGGTTATCAGGAAATACTTGTAGGCAATGCAGGAAAAGAGCGAAGGATGGAAAAGAATGCGCATATTGATGATAGGACCGGATCGAAGTGTGCACGGAGGCATTTCCGGTGTGGTGAACAATTATTATAAGGCAGGGCTTGATAGGAAGGTTGAACTGTGTTATATAGGCACTATGGTGGAAGGTTCAAAATTCCGCAAACTGGCACAGGCGGCGGGAGCATATGTTAAATTTTTGTTAAAGCTTCCGGGGTATGAAATCGTACATGTCAATATAGCTTCTGATGCAAGTTATCTTCGCAAATCCGTTTTCATAGAGACGGCGAAGGCTTTTCATAAAAAAATCGTGATTCACCAGCACGGCGGTGATTTTGAAGGGTTTTACAATCACCAGCTGGGAGCGCGGGGCAGGAAAAGGGTAAAAAGGGTGCTTTCCATGGGAGATGCATTTCTGGTGCTTGCGCCGCCCTTTCAGGATTTCTTCGGCAGAATCACGGGAAGGAACGACATCACGGTATTTCCGGATGCGATACAGATTCCGCCGCTTGCGCCGAAAACGTATGGTCAGCATAAACTATTGTTTCTCGGAAGGATATGCAAGGCAAAAGGAATAGAAGAATTGCTTCAAGTCATGCCGCTTTTGAAAGAAAAATATTCGGATATCAAGTTGTATCTGGGAGGTATTTTTGAAGAGCAGGAATTACAGAAAAGGGTGGAGCAATTATCAGACCTGGTGGAATGGATTGGATGGGTCAGCGGGGAAGAAAAAGAAATTTATCTGAAGAAATGTGATATTTTTGTCCTGCCCTCTTATTTTGAGGGGCAGTCCGTATCCATTTTGGAGGCGATGGCGCATTCCTGCACGGTAGTCGCATCCAGAACCGGGGGGATTCCTCAGATGATCAGAGAAGGAGAAACCGGAATACTGGTCGAGCCTAAGAGTGCAGAATCTTTGAAGCAGGGGCTTGAAAGTGCATTGGCAGACAGGGAATTGTGCGAAGAACTTGGCAAAGCTGCCAGAAGGAAAGTGGAAAAAGAATTTTCCATGGAAAAGAATGTTGAGCAGCTGATGAAAATCTATGAAGGACTCTTGAGGTAAAAGGAAATGAAGGATTATAAAATCAGTATCATCGTTCCCGTTTATAATGCAGAGAAGTATTTAAAAAAATGTGTAGATTCCCTGCTTGACCAGACATACCGCAATCTGGAAATACTGCTTATAGATGATGGATCTAAAGATGCAGGAGGAAAGATTTGCGATGGGTATGCAAAGAAGGACGCAAGGATTCGTACTGTGCATAAGGAAAACGGCGGATTGGTTTCCGCATGGAAAAAGGGCGTTGAGGTAAGCTCTGGGCAGTATCTGGGATTTGTGGACAGTGATGACTGGGTGGATCCTGATATGGTTGAAGAGATGGCGGAGCATCTGACCGGCGGGGAATGGGAGATTGTGGCAAGCGATTATGTGCTGGAAAGAGATGACGGCAGTAAAAGGTTTGTATGGCAGGAGCTGCCGCCAGGAGAGTATCTGGAGAGAGAGATGAAAGAGACGGTGGTCCCCAATCTCCTTGGCAGGGAAAACAGATATGTGGCCATGTCCAGATGTATGAAGCTGATTTCCAGGACTTTGATTGAAGAAAACCAAAAATACAGCGATCCAGCAATCGTTGTGGGGGAAGACAGCACGATTATGCTGCCAGCCCTAATTGATTGTAAACGCCTTTTTGTGATGGATCACAAAGCGTATTACCATTATCGCTATATTAAGGAATCCATGGTGCATAAATCAGACAGCAGGCTGTATGGAAATATACAAATGCTGGTAAAGAGAGTGCAGCAGATTGTAAAGGATAAATTCAGCGGAGAGGAACAGTCGCAGCGATTAAAGCAGGTAGATCAGGAAGCGGTATTTTGGATGATGCTGGTTTTGAAAAATGAAGCGAGAGGAAATAAGAAAGGCTATCGCAGGAATATTTTAGATATCTGTAACTCTGCAGAAGTACGGAAGCTTATTAAAAATACACCGGTGGATATACGTCAGAACGCAAATAAACTTTTATATCTTGTGATGAAGTACCCAAATCATTTGACGGTCAGTCTTCTTCGGGGGGCGATGATCTGGTACTACCGGAAACACTGATTCGTACAGAATATGCAAAGAAGGAAGAAAGGGAAGATATGCAGCCTTTGATCAGTGTGATCGTGCCGGTTTACAACGGGCAGGATTATCTTGAAAAATGTATAGGGAGCATCGAGGAACAGACCTATGAAAATCTGGAGATTATCATCATCAATGATGGTTCTACGGATAATACTGGTCAGATTTGCAAAAAATTGACAGAAACATTTGATAATATCAGGGTGATGGATACGAAAGACGTGGGAGTTTCCGCGGCAAGGAATGCTGGGCTTGACAGTGCAGAAGGCGCATTCGTCACCTTTGTGGATGCTGATGACAGATTAAGACCTAAAACACTGCAGGTTCTGTTTGACTGTATTATGAAGACGGGAAGCGACGCTGCCGGATGCAGTTTTGAAGGATGGGAAAAGGAAGAAGAGTGGGAGACCTTTCTTTCCAAGCGGTATGCCATCGGAGAACCTGTGAAATATATTCCTTCTGATTATCTGAAGGAGGAAATCTTAAAGGGCAACAGCAGGTGCTGGAGCAAGCTCTATAGGCGTGCCGCGATAGGGAGCCTGCGCTTCAAAGAAGGACTTACAATAGGGGAGGACATGCTCTTTTTAGTACAATTTCAGTCCCGTATTAGAGGGGTTGCGGAGACGGCATATCCGGGTTACGGCTACTATCATAATCCGAAGGGAGCAATGAATCGGAAGTTCACAGAGCGTTATATGGATCAGATTATTTGCTGGGAACTGGCAAGAGAGGAGATTCTTAAAATAGACGGAACCTTAAATGACCAGGTGACGGCAATCCTGATTATGGGGATTCTTTTGACGGTGGGAAAACTGGCGGCTCTGTCTGCTAAGGAAAGAAGACAGATGAAAAGGTATGCCCGGATCTGTCATGATAAGCTGAAGAAAGAGATAAAGACAGCAGGGGCATATCAAAGGCTGTCAGGGGGGTATCGCATAAAAAGCAGGCTATTTTTGTATGTTCCGCAATTATATCTGTTCTTATATCATATGCGGGGAAAATAGGAGACAGGAGCAGTCATGGAAGAAAAGAAACTTATTATGTATATGCATGCGGGAAGCGGCAATCACGGCTGTGAAGCAATCGTGAACAGCGTCTGCCATATGATAAAGGAAAAGCCTGTTCTGATTAGTTATTATGGGGAAGAAGATACCAGATATTCCCTGCAGGATTTATGTGAGATACGCAGTGAGCGCAGGTTTGAAAATCACAAGCTGGCTCATATCCTTTATTATGGGTATCGCAGGCTTTTTGGGGATGAGGAAAGCTTTATCAGATACCGCTATCAGGGGATTTTCAAAGGGAAGGTACCGCCCCTGGCGATTTCCATTGGAGGGGACAACTATTGTTATGACAATATGCTGAACGATTTAAGGCTTGCAAATGCCGCTTTTAACAGAGTTGGAACGAGGACCATGCTTCTTGGATGTTCCATCGAGCCGGAGTTGCTTGCAAGGGAGCATATCGTGCAGGATTTGATGCGCTACCACGTCATTATTGCGAGGGAGAGTATCACTTATGAGGCACTAAAGAAGATGGCAGAAGAAAGTGGAGAAGGGAACAAGCCTCAAATTTTTCTTTTTCCCGATCCGGCATTTACGCTTTCAGCTAAAGAATTGCCTCTTCCGAAAAAATTTGCGAAAGACAATACGGTTGGAATCAATGTAAGCCCCATGATTCAGGATAACGAGAAAAGGGCAGGCATCACCATGGAAAACTACAGGAGGCTGATTCAATCGATTATCGACCGCACAAATATGCAGATTGCGTTGATTCCTCATGTGGTGTGGGAGCGGAATGACGACAGGAAGCCGATTCATGAGTTGTATGAGGCATTTGCCCCCACCGGCAGGGTGGTGGAACTGCCTGACGGTACATGCGAAGAATTGAAGGGATTTATCAGCAGATGCCGTTTTTTTGTGGGTGCCAGGACCCATGCCACGATTGCCGCTTACTCTACTGAGGTGCCTACATTGGTAGTGGGATATTCGGTGAAGGCAAGGGGAATTGCAAGGGATTTGTTTGGAGGGGAGGAACATTATGTGCTTCCCGTCCAGAGTCTTCAAAAGAAAGAGGATTTGACAGAAGGCTTTTGGTGGCTTTTAGAGCATGAGGAGGAAGTAAAGGGAAGACTTAGAGAAATCATGCCATCCTACAAAGAGAGGGCAATTGAGACAGGGAAAGAAGTAGACAGATTATGGGAAGAGTTCAGGCAGCCGTAAAGAATATTGCATTCGGGCAGATTGGGAACTTCATAACACAGATTCTTAATTTCGTGCTAAGGACCATGTTCATTCATCATTTGGGAGATACCCTAAATGGAGTGAACGGGCTTTACACCAACATGCTTTCTGTGCTTTCCATGGCGGAACTAGGAATTGGAACGGCTTTGAATTACAGCCTTTATAAACCTGTTGCCAGGGGGGATGTTGAAAAAGTAAAGTCCTACATGCAGTTATATAAAAAGGCATACCGGATCATTGGAATCGTGATAGCGGTTTTGGGACTTGCCTGTGCGCCCTTTTTGCCGTATCTGATCAAGAGTGCAGAAGGCATTGCGGTGCGGGATCTGACATTATATTACTTCATTTTTCTGTTTAATACTGTGAGCACCTATTTTGTTTCATATAAATACAGTCTGATCAATGCGGAGCAGAAAAATTATATTCAGACCAATATCATTACGATCACGAAAATGATAACGGTTCTTCTGCAGATGATCGTGATCGTTACTACCGGCAACTTTTATGCATATCTTCTGACGGCGGCAGGGGTGGAGTTGCTGCAGAAGATTTTTGTCAGCTACTATCTGAACCATAGATACCCTTATCTGAAAGAGAAAGAGGTAAAAAAGCTTTCAAAAGAGGAAACAGGGGAAATCGTCACCAAGACCAAGGCGCTTATGCTCCACAAGATAGGGGATGTAGCAAGGCTCCAGACAGACAGTATGATTATAAGCGGCTTTATCAGTACTACCATAAGCGGCTTTGTAGACAATTATAATATGGTCTTAAATTCTGTTGCCAATGTGGTCAATATTATTTTTAATTCGGTGTTGTCCAGCTTTGGAAATCTCTTTGCCACGGAATCAAGGCAGAAGCAGTATCAGATTTTTAAGGTGTATCGGTTTGCAGCATGCTGGATCTACGGCTTTTCAGCCATGGGATTTTCCATGCTGCTGACGCCGCTGATACAGCTATGGCTGGGAGAAGAACGGACACTTGCTTTTTCGGTGGTCATCTGTATACTGATCGACTATTATTTTAAGGGAGACAGAATCGTGCTTTCCAATTTTAAGACAGCGGCGGGGGTGTTTGAACAGGATAAGTACCTGGCGCTGATACAGGGGGCGGTGAACCTTGTTCTTTCCATTGTGCTGGTGCAGAGGGTCGGTCTTGTGGGAATTTATATCGGCACCATCGTATCCGGACTAATCGCGAATGTGACGAAGCCCATTATCATTTATAAGGTAATTTTGGATCAGCCCGTGCAGGAATATTTCAAAGATTCTGCCAAATATATCGTACTTTTGTGCGTTTTATTTGCAGCTTTAAGCGCAATAAAATTGGCGGTGATGCCGTCTGTGACAGTGCTTTCTTTTGGCGTGATGTTTGTAATCATCTGCGTGGTGTTTAATGGGGTATTTTGGCTGCTTTTCAGGAAGACAGAAGAATTTTTGTATTTGCAGAATCTTGTGACGGCAAAAATCAAGCGGTAAGAAATAAAAACGGAAAATGGATGGGAGTGAGGAAGAATGATGAAAGAAATGTTGAAAGAAGCAGAATATCAGTTATTACATTATCCTAAGAGAACGATAGTCGGGCGTATAAAAAGAATAATCAAAAGCGCAGCAGGCAGAAAAGCAGAGCCTGTCGACCGGGTGAATTGGCCCAATGGTCTTTTGGCAAAAGGACTGGCAGATTATTATATGCAGCACAAAAATTCAGAGGAAGCAAGGGAAATTCTGGATTGTTTGAAACGCTACTATGACCGGTGGATCAACAAGCAGTGCAAACTGTATTTTTTGGATGATGCAGTCAGCGGGATGGCGCTTATCGATCTGCATCAGATTACAGGAGAAGAAAAATACAAGCAGGCGGCAGATAAGATCGCACGTTTTTTGATGGAGCATGAAACAGATAGAAGCGGCAGCCTTCCATACAGACCCAAGCAGAAGAATGGATATATTTTTGCAGATATGATTGGGATGGTGTGCCCGTTTTTATGCAAATATGGCAGTACTTATAGCGATATGAACACGGTGAATCTTGCTGTAGCGCAGATACAGAATTTTGTGGAGTTTGGCATGGACGCAAAGACCAATCTTCCTTATCATGGATATCAGTATGAAAATGGAATAAAATATGGCATTATAGGATGGGGAAGAGCAGTGGGCTGGCTGCTGATGGGAATGAGCGAGTCTCTTGCTTACATCGAGGAAACCCGGCCAAGCTATGAAGTGATAAAACAGGCATACAGGAGGATTGTGGATAAAGTAGAGGCATACCAGCGGGAAAACGGTCTTTACAGCTGGCAGCTGGAGGCAAAAGAAGGTCCCGTAGATACGTCTGCAACGGCGATGATTTTATACGCCATTGCCAGATCGTTGGATACCAAAGTATTGATTGGGATACATAGATCGCGGATGACCCGGGGACGGGATGCCCTATTTCAGATGGTAAAGGATGGAAAAATAGACCAGTGCCTTGCCGAATGCCAGGGATTTTGCTTGTATCCGCAGGTCTATGGGACTTATCCATGGTCATTAGGTCCGGCATTATCTTTGTTTGCACTGACACAGGAGAAAGGAAATTAGCATGAACTGCATTAAAAAGTTGAATGAGAAAATTGAGGGCATAGGAAAGAGATGGGAATTGGTTCTGGTCATTTTGCTGTCTGCCCTTATGGTTTTGGGCATTATCATCGGGATGGGGACACTCACAAGCGGTTATCATTTGGTGGATGATCATGAGTTTTTGGAATGGATTCACCAGATGCGGAACGAAGGAAAAAGTGTGTGGGAATTGATTGCAAGGAAGCTGCGTCAGGATTTTACTTTGCGGTATGAGCCGGCTTATTATGCAACAAGAATATTAAGTACTTGTATATTTGGAGTGGGGCTTACCGGGTATTCGCTTGTGAAAGCAGCAGAGATTACCATTGCCTGCATCTTTTTGTATTACTGCGGAAGGCGGATGGGGGCAACGAAATTCTATTCCTTTTTGTTCGCAGCGCTGTCGCTGGTAGGATATCAATCTGCGGCATGGTGGAAACTAGGACCGCAGGAATCACAGTGTACGATGTTTTTTGCGGTTGGGTTTTACTGTATGCTGCGTTATCTCGAGAATCAAAGAAAAATTTGGGCAGTTTTAAGTATCGTACTGTTTTTTATTATGAGCAATTTTAAAGAGTCGTTCATTCTTCTGATTCCGTTTCTGATGCTGTATGTGCTTTACAGTGAACTTCAGAAGGATGGGGAGACCGCCCTTACATGGAGGAGAATCTGGAAGTGTATACGCAACCGCTTTTGGTATCTCTTGACGCTGGGACTTATTTTTCTGGTGTTGGTATTTGTTATTGTAGTATTCGTAGGAGTTAATGACTATGATATGGTAGGACTTGATGCGTCGATTCCGCTGAAAGTTTATGCAGAGGCATTACAGAGGTCTTTTGCTAACGATTTGAAGTGGTATAAGCGGTTTGGCATCTTATTTATATTGATTTTGCTTACCTATTGGGAGGATTTGAAGAAGCTTTGGAAAGAAATGCTTTTGGCTGCTTCTTTTCTGCTTCCCCAGCTTGTCATCTTTGGACAGACCGGTTTGGGAGAACGGTATATCCTTCCCAGTTCGATCGGGGCGGCTTTATTCTTTGTAATTATAATTCCTAAGTGGAAGCCCTTGTCCGGCAAACGGAGAATGGTGTATGTGCTTGGGCTTTGGCTGCTTTTGGCAGCACATGGCAGGGTAGCCTTAAGGGAAGCTGATTACTTCCGGTACAGGGGGCAAAGCGTAAATACAATGCTTGAAACCGTGTTGGAATGGTCTGACCAGGATACGAAAGTTTTATCTTGTTTCCGTCCCAATGAAGAGGGCAATCTGACTTTAAACTATTGGATGCTGGTGCATGGATATGATAATGTATATTTTTGGACAGAAGAAGAGCAACTGATCAATCGGGTCTGCGATGTGAATCTGGACTACCCGGATGAGATGATGGAAGAACAGGACTATGATGATATGGATATTGTAGTCATGTATAATCAGGAGGACAGGCATTGGTGTTATACACCCACCGTCGATTTGTCAGATTTTACCGAGGTGGAATGTGGTACCTTGACCCTTTATGTGAGGAAAGACAGCGGCATTGTGCCTGAGGATATTGAAATTGAAGGCTTGCGGATACATTTTTAACGGTAACGCTTTAAAGCAGATGAGAAAGGATGAAAAGGATTGATCATCGTTCAATTAATGGGGGGACTTGGAAATCAGCTTCAACAATATGCACTGTACAGGAAAATGGTGCGTATGGGAAAAGAGGCGAGGCTGGATATTTCCTGGTTCACACAACAGGATAACAAAAATAAAGAGCTGACACATAGGGAATTGGAACTTGACCGGTTAGACAGGCTGGTTTACGAGGTATGTACCCTGGAGGAAAAGGCACAGCTGATTGGTTCGGAGGGGATAGCCGGAAGGCTGCGTAGGAAACTATTGCCGGGAGGCGTGAAATGGTTTCGTGAGTCAGAAATGTACCATCCTGAGATCTTTGAATTTGAGGATATGTATATAAGCGGCTATTTTGCCTGCGAGAAATATTACGGGGATATCTTGTATGATCTGCGGGAAAAGATTCAATTTCCCCCATCGGCAAATCCCTTGCAGCGGGAGATGGAAAAAGAAATAAAAAGCTGCTGTTCGGTGAGCATCCATATCCGCAGAGGGGACTATTTAGATGAAGTGAACAAAGCCATGTTTGGCGGCATCTGTACGGAGGAATACTATCAAAGCGCCATTCATTACATGCTTGGTATGTTTCCCGATGCGCATTTCTATGTGTTCAGCGATGATGCAGCATATGCGAGGAGAATGTATCAGGGCGATAAGTATACGGTTATGGACTTTAATAAAGGGCAGGACAGTTTTTATGATATGCAGCTTATGAGCTTCTGCAAGCATAACATCTGCGCAAATTCCACCTTTAGCTTCTGGGGAGCCAGATTGAATCCCAATGAGGGAAAAGTGATGATACGTCCTGCCGTTCATAAAAATTCCCAGGTCTTTGAACCGGAGCGCATGTATGAATTGTGGCAGGGATGGACGTTTATTGACAGGGCAGGAGAGATTTTTGCAAGGGAAGAAAGATAGCATGAGTGAATTTTTGAAAAAATATCCGGTAAAGCTGTCGGAGTTATGTTTTTATATTTTTTTTGTATCGCTACTGTTTGCCAAGGGAATTGGGCTGTATGACGGACAGGCGATGTTCAAGGTTTTTTTGGTGATTGCCCTTTGCGGGTGGGTTATGAAGCAGTTTTTCACGGAGTATGCGTTAAGTGAACTCGTGCTCTGTGCACTTTTAGTGCTGCTTGGAATGGTCATCTATCTGAATACCCATGAAAAAGGGGCGCTCTTCTGTATCCTGCTGGTTTGCGGTATGAAAGGCATGGATGTGAAAAGGGTGTTCCGGGTGGGACTTGTGACATGGATCCTCTCTTTCGGAGGCTTGTTTCTCCTCACCTCTTTTCATCTGCTGGACAGTCCGTTCAAAGTTCACGATAAGCTGGGGATGGGCAGAATCATCCGCTGGAGCCTTGGATATGCACATCCAAATGTGCTCCATATTTCCTATTTGATATTGGCATGCTTTGTTGTATACCTTATGCAGGATAAATTTAAGTTTAAGACTTTCGCAGGGCTTATGGCGCTTAATTTATATGTATTTATGTATTCCTTGAGCAGCACGGGTTTTTTGGCGGTGAGCATATTGCTCTTGCTGGCTCTTTATTGGAGCTTTAGAAGGAAATTCAGCAGGTGGGAACAGATTTTGATACAGTTTTGCCTGCCCTTCTGCGTACTGCTTTCACTGGCAGCGCCGCTGGTACTTAAGGGGAAAGCATTTGAGCTGGTCAACAAGGCGGTGAACAACAGGCTTGTACTGTCCCAATGGTTTTTGCAGAACCAGCCGGCGCAGCTTTTGGGGGTAGATACAGCGGGGCTGATCACATCCATGCGCACGATGGATAATTCTTATGTGTTTGCCTTTATCACCTATGGACTTGTTTTCTTTATACTTGCTGCGGCTGCTTATGAGATTTTGATCTTTCTTAAAACCCGTGAACAGGACGGCGTTTTATTATGTGTAACGCTGGCATGCCTGATTGCAGGGGTGACGGAACCGTTTTTGTTCAATACTTCATTTAAGAATGTGACCTTGGTCTTTATCGGAGCCATGCTGTTTAGCGGCAGAATGACGGGGGAGAAAAGAAAATTCCCTCTCTTGGGCAGATTTGATAGGGAATTTTCAATCACGCTCTTTGACTTCAAGACGTTTTTGAAGTGTGTAAACGAAACGGCTTTGGCTTATAAAACAAAACTTGTTTTGCTGTCGCTTTTTTTGGGCATGGCAGCAGGCGGAATCTGCTTTGCGCTTGCCAAAATGCCGGAGCGGTATATTATGCCAAGAACTGCCTTTGAAGATACAGGGGATATTGAGGAAACCTATCACCTTTCTTCAGAAAATGAGCTTCCCCAGGCAGGAGATATGGTACTTGGATATGTAGATGAACATACGGATATGGTGCCATTTGCCGGAAATATTGCTGCGGTGGAGCGGATTCGTAATACAGTCTGCGGGACGGTTGTGACGGTATTTTTTGTCTACGGGGCGGGAAGCATAGGCATATGTAGCGCTGTCCGCAGAAGAGAGCGGAGATGTAAGGGATAAAAATGATGAGAAAACAACTGCGTTATTGTAAAATCTTAAATACAAATATCAGTGTCACCAACATGGAGGAGACGGTGGACTATCTGACAGACAATCTGGAGGAGCTTAAAGGGAACTATATCTGCGTTTCCAACGTGCACACCACCATGATGTCCTTTCGTGACAAAGCGTATAATGTGGTGCAGAACAGCGGCGCCATGGCATTGCCTGATGGGAAACCGCTGGCAATCGTATGCAGATTGAGAAAATTTTACGATGCAGGGCGGGTGCCGGGACCGGATTTGATGCCCAGGATTTTTCAAGTTTCCAGAGAAAAGGGATATCGTCATTACTTTTACGGCGGTTCTGAGGAAACCATCGATAAATTGAGAGCAGAACTTAAACGGCAGTATCCGTGGCTTAAAATCGTCGGCATGTATTCGCCGCCTTATCGGACACTAACGAAGGAGGAGGACGAGGAAATCGTCCGAAAGATTAATGAGGCAAAGCCTGACTTTATCTGGGTGGCGCTTGGGGCTCCTAAGCAGGAAATCTGGATGTATGAACATCAGTTTAAGGTGTGCGGGCTCATGCTTGGAGTGGGGGCGGCATTTGACTTTTGCGCCGGAACGGTGAAGCGGGCGCCAGGGTGGGTACAGGAACTTTGCCTCGAGTGGCTGTACAGACTGATTCAGGATCCAAGAAGATTGTTTATCAGATATCTGACCACTAATGCGTCTTTTCTTTTCCACGTAATTAAAGAAAATCATGTTTACAGGAAAGAAAATAAATATAAAAAAGTGGCTATGATCGGACATAAGCGGATTCCCTCCAGAGAAGGCGGGGTGGAAATCGTGGTGGATGAGATTTCCACAAGGCTGACAGAAAGAGGATATCATGTGGAAGCCTACAATCGGTCAGGGTATCACGTTTCGGGAAAGGAATTTGACGAGAAACGAGGAAAAATATATAACGGTATCCGTCTGATCACCATTCCCACTTTTAAAAGCAGCAGTCTAAACGCCATCGTATACTCTTTTCTGGCAACTATCAGGGCATTGTTCGGAGGCTATGGAGTGATTCATTTCCATGCAGAGGGACCATGTATCATGCTTGGGATTCCCAAGTTTTTTGGAAAGAGGACGATTGCAACGATTCATGGTCTGGACTGGCAGAGATCAAAATGGGGAAATTTTGCTTCAAAAATGCTGCAGTATGGTGAAAAGCAGGCGGCAAAAAGGGCGGATGCGGTCATTGTGCTGTCCCGCAATGTGCAGGAATATTTTAGGGAGACCTACCACAGAGAGACGATTTATATTCCCAATGGAATTGAAGAGCCGGAAAAAAGAAAATGTGATATTATTAACGAGAAGTACGGTTTAGAGGGGGAGGACTACATTCTGTTTTTGGCAAGGCTGGTGCCGGAAAAGGGAGTCCACTACCTGATTGATGCTTATAAGCAGCTTAAAACAGATAAAAAACTGGTCATAGCAGGCGGAAACAGTCACGCGGCAGAGTATAGAGCCCAGATTTACCAGGAGGTCAAGTCGGATGCAAATATTATTATGACTGGGTTTGTTCAGGGAAGAGAATTGGAAGAACTGTATTCCAATGCCTACCTTTTTGCCCTGCCCAGCGATGTGGAAGGGATGGCGCTCAGCCTTTTGGAAGCTATGAGCTACGGCAACTGCTGCGTGGTCAGTGATATTCCAGAAAATATGGAGGTAGTGGAGGACAAAGCGGTCTGCTTTAAGAAAAGCGACAGCAATGATTTACGGGAGAAACTCTCCTTTCTGCTTGCCCATCCTGAGGAAGTACAAAAATATAAGGAAGACAGTGCGCCTTTTATATGCAGCAAATACAATTGGGATGATGTGGTGGATAAAACCATACAGGTATATAGCAAAGGAGAGCTGAATGGACAAAAGCAGGACTAAGGAGCCGTGGATTGACATTGTAAAATGGGTTGCATGTATGCTGGTGCTTTTGGGACATTTTTTCCAGAGTATGGAAAAAAGCGGCATTATGGAAGTAACAAAAGGATATCAGTGGTTTGAACATACCATCTACCTGTTTCATGTGCCCTTGTTCTTCATCTGCAGCGGTTATCTGTATCAGAGAAACAGTCAAGTGACCACGAGGCAAGAGTGGAAGGATAATGTTTTACGGAAATTGATAAACCTGGGAGTTCCTTACGTGGCTTTTTCTTCTGCATCTTTCTTGATGAAGGAATTGTTCCAGGGATCAGTGAATGAAGAAAACAGCATTTCGTTGCTCAAAACGCTGCTGTTTGAGCCTATGTCACCGTACTGGTACTTATATATCCTGTTTTTCCTCTTTTTGATCACACCGACTTTCAAAAGCGGAAAACAGGCAGGGGCAGCGCTTGCAATATCAGCTTTTATTTACCTTTTTCATCAAAATGAGACGGTCAAGGAAGTGTATTTTATCGGGGGCGTGGCACACAGGGAAATATGGTTTGTGGCAGGCATGGCGCTGGGGATTTTCCACGAAAAGATAAAAGTTGACAGAAGATTATGGGCATTTTCTTTTTTGCTGTTTCCAATCAGCATGATAGGATATAATAAAGAGATGGACATGTGCCTTTGGATTCCCTATAGTCTTATCGTGGGAATATGTGGGTGTGCCTTAGTATTGGAAACATCCTTGTTTTTAAATTGCCGGGTTTCTGAAAGGTTTGTTTTGTTCAGCAGGCGCAATACACTTCCCGTTTTTTTGATGCATACCATAGCTTCTGCCGGAATCAGAAGCGTTTTGTGTAAAATGGGGATCATGAATCTTGGGGTACACATGGTCCTTGGCATTGCAGGGGGGATTCTGCTTCCTGTTGCGGCGGCGGAAATCATGAGAAGATTCCGGTGGATGCACTTTTTTATTTATCCCAACTTTGGAAGAAAGGATAGGATAGAAAACGGATAGCATATGAAAATATTGATTGTAAACAAATTTTTATATCCGAATGGAGGTTCTGAGACCTATATTTTCCGCCTAGGTGAGCAGCTTCAGAAGATGGGACATGAGGTTCAATTCTTTGGGATGGAGCATGAAGGAAGGATTGTAGGGAACAGGGTGGAAAGCTATACTTCCGACATGGATTTTCATACAGGAAGGTTTGCCAGAATCTTATATCCATTTAAGATTATCTATTCCAGGGAAGCCAGACGCAAGATCAGAAAGGTTTTAGAGGATTTTGGACCGGATGCGGTTCATCTGAACAACTTTAATTTTCAGCTGACGCCGTCCATTCTGTATGAGATTGACAAGTACCGCCGGAAGACTGCAGGCAAGGTGAAAATCGTCTTTACAGCCCATGACAGTCAGCTTGTCTGTCCCAATCATTTGATGCAGCAGTATATCAGCAAAGAGCGCTGCACAAAGTGCGTCGGGGGGAGCCCATGGAACTGCGCCAAGTATAAATGTATCCATGGTTCCTTTGCCAAAAGTCTGCTGGGAAGCGTAGAAGCCTTTCTGTATAGAAACCTGGGGACCTACAGGCTGATCGATACGGCAATCTGTCCAAGCGCCTTCTTGAAAGAAAAGCTGGATACCTGTCGGGAACTGAAAGGAAAAACGGTAGTGATGCATAATTTTATCGAGCCGTTTAAGGAAGGCGAAGGGACGAAAAAGGAAATAGAACCCTATGTTCTCTACTTTGGGCGGTACTCGAAAGAGAAGGGGATAGAGACGCTGCTTAAGGTATGTAAAAAGCTGTCCGCCATTCCTTTTGTCTTTGCGGGCAACGGTCCGTATGAGGAACAGGTGAATGTGGCGATGAATATTACCAATAAGGGATTTACTACCGGCAAAGAACTGAAGGAATTGATCCACAATGCCAGATTTTCTATCTTTCCTTCAGAATGTAATGAAAACTGCCCTTTTGCGGTCATGGAATCGCTTGCCTACAAAACGCCCGTGATTGGCGCGAAGATTGGCGGTGTGCCGGAGCTCATTAAGGACTCTGTTACAGGATATTTGTTTGAAAGCGGTAATGAGGAACAACTGTGCCAGAGAATCGAATTTCTCTGGAATCATCCGGAAGAAGTGGAAAGACTGACGAAAGAGTGTACAAACATTGTATTTGATTCTGTAGAGAGCTATTGTGATAAACTTATTTCCTATTATCAATAAGAGTATAGAAGGAAGCCAAAGGAAGGTGTGTGTTTATGGCAAAAAGAACGTTATATGGAACGGTAATCGTAACTTACAGGTGTAATGCCAGATGCAACATGTGTGATTGCTTTAAGGATCCAAGTAAACCAAGCGAAGAGATCACATTAGAGGAGATCAAAAAACTGCCTGAGATGGCATTTACCAATATCACAGGCGGAGAACCGTTTGTGAGACGGGACATTCCCGATATCGTGAGGGAACTGTATAAGAAATCGGACAGAATCGTTATTTCCACCAATGGATATTTTACAGACAGGATTATTGCGCTGTGCAGACAGTTTCCCAAGGTGGGGATCCGTATCAGCATCGAAGGGCTGCAGGAAACCAATGATAAGATAAGGGGAATACCGGACGGGTTCAACAGAGGGTATCAGACGCTCAAGACCTTGGTGGAGATGGGACACCCGGATGTAGGATTTGGCATGACCGTGCAGGATATGAACTGCGAGGACCTGGTGCCGCTGTATAACATTGCCAATGATATGAACATGGAATTTGCAACGGCAACCCTTCACAATTCTTTCTATTTCAGAAAAACAGATAATAAGATTGATGATAAACTTAAGGTTGCTCAGAACTTTGAAAAACTGATCAATGAATTGTTAAAGAGTAAATCGCCAAAAAAATGGTTCAGGGCTTATTTCAATCATGGACTGATCAATTATATTTATGGAAACAAAAGGCTCCTGCCCTGTGATATGTCGAAAAATGCATTTTTCATAGATCCTTTCTGTGATGTCATACCCTGCAATGGCATGGCAGAGAAAGCAGTCATGGGAAACCTGCGCAGGCAGAGCTGGGACGAGCTGTGGAATTCCAGCAAGGCGCAGGAAGTCAGGGAGTGCACACGCAAATGTGACAGGAATTGCTGGATGATTGGAAGCGCTTCACCCGCCATGCATAAATATATCTGGGTGCCCGGCTGGTGGGTGGTAAAGCATAAGTTCTTAAAGGGCGGGAAGTATTCTCTGAAGGAAAATAAGTTTATCAAGGAATCAGACAAATGAAAATATTATTTACAGTCGCAAGTATGGCAGGCGGCGGAGCGGAAAGAGTCATTTCCATACTTGCAAGCCATCTGATGAAAGACGGTCACCAGGTAATGATTGTCATGACCGCAGGAGAGCGGGTGGACTATCAGCTGGACCCGAAGATTCAGGTGATTTCCATCGGCGGAACTTCCGGCGGAAAGCTGGGGAAGCGCTTAAAACGAATACAGAAACTGCGTGCACTTTTTTGTCAGAATAAGGATGGCGTAATCGTATCCTTTGGGCTTGGCAGTAATTTCTACACGGCTATAGCACATCTGGGATTAAAAAACCGGCTTGTGATTTCAGAACGAAATGACCCGGCGGCGTGCCCACATCCTTATTTTAGAAACAAAGTGTTCGGCTGTGCTGACCGGCTCGTATTTCAGACCAAGGACGCCTTAGAATGCTTTCCAAAGAGATTAAGGGAGAAGGGATGTGTGATTCCCAACCCGATTTCAGGGACAATCATTCCGCCTTACGAGGGAGCAAGAAAGAAAACGATTGTGGCGGTGGGGAGATTAGAGCCGCAGAAGAATTATCCCCTTCTGCTTAAGGCGTTTGCCGTTTTTCATAAGAAATATCCTGCGTATACGCTTCACATATACGGCAGGGGAGAACTGCTTACAGGATTAGAGAATCTCTCCCGAGAGCTTGGCATAGCAAGGGCGGTAAGGTTTGAAGGATATGCCCCGGATGTACATGAAAAAATTAAAGATGCCGGCATGTATGTGCTTCCCTCGGATTATGAGGGAATTTCCAATGCATTGCTGGAAGCAATGGCATTAGGGCTGCCGGCGGTGGCGACGGATTGCCCCATTGGGGGATCGAAACTGTGCATCACCCATGAGGAAAACGGTCTGTTGGTTCCGGTGGGGGACGCAGAAAAAATGGAAGAAGCCATGAGCAGGCTGGCGTCCTGCGAAGAACTGGCGGACCGGCTTGGCAAAGAGGCGGTAAAAGTGCGCCAGCGGTTTTCAGAGGAAACGGTTATGGCAGAATGGAACAAGGTATTATCATGAAATTTTTATATGTGGCGCCGAGGTATCACACGAACCAGATACCGATTATGGAAGGATTAAAGGGGCAGGGGCATCAGGTTTCCTTTTTCAGCCATTATGCTGGGAAAATAGAAGATTATTCCTGCCTTACGCCGGAAATTATAGGATATTCCCCCTTATTTCTCTTAGTCAACAAGTTATATGTGCATATTTTTCATAAAAAAAATGCGTTGGCAGGGGATTGGAAATTGCGCTTCGGCTTTCCTCCCATTATCAAAATGTATCGAAGAATAAAGAAGGAGCATCCCGATGTGGTAATCATCAGGGAGCGTTCCATCTATTCTGTCATTACCTATCTGATCTGCAGGGTGCTCCGGCTGCAGACGATTTTGTATAATCAAAGTCCTGTCTATGAAAATGTGAAAAGAGACACGGCACACCGGATCATCAAAAAATTGACTCCCAAGGTGCGTATGACGCCGGTCATGGGAACGCCCGGGGAGGGAAAAGAAAAGGAGCCGTACGTTTTTTTTGTGCCCTTTGTCATGGAGCCTGCATGCGGACCAGAAGAAAAGAGGTACTGTCCGGATGGAACGGTGCGCATTTTTACGGTGGGCAAATATGAAAAGCGTAAAAATCTGTTGATGATAGCCAGGGTTGTCAAACAACTACGTATGGTGTACAATATTCATTTAACGATAACTGGGGAATGTACCAGCAAGGCACAGCAAAATTACTATGATATGATACAGAAATATATACAGGAAAATAATCTGGAAGACTGGATTACGCTGCGCCGGAACTTAAGCCGGAAAGAAATGGATCAGGCTTATCAAGAGACGGATTTGTTCGTGCTTCCCAGCACCATGGAACCTGCAAGTATTTCCCAGCTGGAAGCAATGGCTTTTTCCATACCGGTTATCTGCAGTGACAGCAATGGTTCCGCCTGCTATGTGGAGAATGGGCACAATGGGTATTTGTTTAAAGATAATGAGGAAGAAAGCCTCAAGGAAGCAATGGAAAAAATCCTAAAGGATACGGAGCTTCTGATGAAAATGGGCAGAAATGGTTATAAAGACGTAAAAGAAAAATATCAGTTTGAAAATTATTATGAGGGAATCTGTAAATGTATTTGCTGCCAGGAAGAGTAAGCAGGGAAACAGAGGAAAAGAAAGATGAGAAAAAAATTGCTTTGCACATTTGACCGTATCGTCAAGTGGTTGGACACCAAAAAAATATCAATTGCTGCAATTGCTGCGTTTATATTTTCTATGCTGCCAATCTGGTATCTGGCTTTCTATGCGAGACCCTCCGGGGACGATTACGGCTATTCCGCAAACAGCCGCATGGCATGGGTAAATACCCATTCCTTCCTGGAAGTATTTAAAGCTGGATTGGAGACCACCGAAAGCATGCTTAAAGGATGGAACGGGGATTGGTTTTCGGTATTCATGTTTACGTGGATGCCTGAGGTCTTTGTGCCTTACAGTTTTTGGATCGTACCGCTGTTCATGACAGCGATTGTGATTCTATCAACACATTATTTTGTGCATGAGGTATTGGTAAACAGGCTGGGAATGAAGTGGTATGAAAGTGCGATGGTATCCTCTATTATTTTGATTGCCACATATCAGTTTATTCCGAGCACGGCAATCGGCATGTATTGGTATGTGGGGGCAATGCATTATATGATGCCTCATGCAGTGGCGATGATGTTATTGGGATTTCTTTCAAAGTTTGACAGAACCGGCAAGTATAGATATGTTGTTTATTCCGCTGTAGGGGCAGTCATGATTGGCGGAAGCAGTTATTTTTCTATGCTGATGCTGTTCATGGTATATGGGCTGGCTGGGGTAGTCCGTTTCAGGAAAAATAAAAAAATATTCTGGATGCTCATTCCTTTTGTCTGCGGAAGCATTGCGATGATCATACAGATCATGATGCCTGGAAATGCAGTGCGGTCTGTACGAGGCGGGAGCGAATACGAACTGAGTTTCTCCCGGATCGTCGAGACGATTATACAGTCGCTGACAGAGGGAATTATCAGGATTGGGGAGTATTTTTCTGAAAAAACTTTTATCTTTGCTTTATTCCTGGTGCTGGCAGTAGTAATGTGGGAATGCTTAGGCAAAGCGGAACATTTATTTAACGTCAAGTATCCTGCAATTTTTGTATTATTTATGTACGGTACCTATGCAGCAATGTTCGCACCAGAATTTTATGCGGCAGTAGAAGTATCACTGGGTCCTGCCACAATGCAATATGCTGCTTTTATATTGGCAGCAGCTGCATCTATTATTTACGTGGAAATATGGATGATAAATAAGAAAAGAAAAAAGGATGCTTCCTATGAGATTGATGGGGTACGATACCGCAAGGTGATTTTGCTTCCGACGATCATTGTGTGCGGATTGATTGTGCTCTTACATTTAGGAACGATTAAAAACAGCGTCTTTTATCGTTCCTGTGAATATGTCATGAGCGGACAGGCAGCAGACTTTAAAAATCAAATTGCATCGCAAATGGAAGTCTTATTGGATGACTCCATCAAGGAAGCGTATCTTTGTCCGATTAATGACAAACAAGGTCCGTTGATGCATATGCCGGTCACAGAGAACCCTGAAGCATTCACGAATCGAGTGGTGGCACGCTTTTATGGCAAAGATAAGGTGATTATGACGAAACAATGAAGAAATGGAACGTACGATGTATAAGCAGAAAAATCAGAATAGGGTTCGTGCTTGTCTCTGGGTTTCTTCTTTGCACGTTGACAGGCATTCTTTGCTATTCGTCTGCGGCAGGCGACGATATTGTAATCAACGAGGTCTGCAGCAATAATTTTTCTTTGATTGCGGATGACGACGGCAATTATTCTGATTATGTGGAGTTGTATAATCCGGCGTCTGTGCCGGTTTCGCTGACGGGATTTTCTCTGTCGGACAGCAAAAACGAATTAAACAAATGTCCTCTTGACAGTATGGTTATTCCGGCAAGAGGATATGTGCTGATCTGGGTGGACGGAACGGACAGCGGCATGATCGGGCACGCTTCTTTTAAGATTTCCAGCGGCGGCGAGACGATTTATTTAAGCAATGACAAGGGGCAGATCATAGATACGGCGGAAGTTCCGGCGCTTGCTTATAATACGGTCTTTGCCAGGGTGGAGGACGGAGGAGATACGTGGCGAAGGCAGCTTCCCACAGCAGGCATGGGAAATGGAAAGGCGCATGTACTTCCGGATGTGACCTTGGAAGAACCGGAGTTTTCCGTTAAAAGCGGTTTTTATGAGGATGTCTTCTTGCTTGAAATGAGTGCAGGCAGGGGACAGATTATTTACTATACATTGGATGGGAGCGAGCCCACCGCAGATTCCCCGCGGTATGAGGAGCCGCTGCGGATTACGGATGCGAGTCTGAATGAAAATGTCTATTCTGCCCGCACGGATTTAACGGCTGAAATGGAGTATGTGCCTGGGTTTAAGGTGGATAAGGCAACTGTGGTGCGCGCCATTGCCGCATCGCCGGACGGCAGTGAAGTAAGCAGCATTGCCACGGAAACGTACTTTGTAGGCTTTGATGCGAAACCAGATTATGCAGGATATGCTGTTTTGTCCATGGTGACAGACCCGGATTACTTATTTGACGGTGAGAGCGGAATTTATGGAAACGGGAACGCGCTGAAGGCGTATGATGAGGCAGCAGGGCTTATAGAGGGGGAGGTACCCAGTTCTTACGTGGGGGAAGACGGGGGCATCCGTTATCGATACATGTCAACCAATGCCTATCATTCAGGAAAAGAGTGGGAGCGGAGCGCATGCCTTATTTATTTTGACGAAGACCATAAGGAGAGGCTCAAGCAGGAAGCCGGGATCAGGATTGCCGGCCAGTCTACCCGGAACGCGGCACAGAAGTCCTTTAATGTATACGCCAGGGATATTTACGATGGGAACAAAGTGCTTTTGTATGATTTTTTTGAAGGAATGGAATATGATTCTGTCAAGATCCGGAACGGAGGAACAGACCATCCGGGAAGCAAGATCTATGATCCGTTCCTGCAGTCGCTGGCAGAGGGCAGGCTGGTTTCCATACAGGCATCGAAGCCCTGTGTGGTATTCTTAAACGGGGAGTATTGGGGAATTTATAATATTAGAGAGCGTTATAGAGAGGATTATTTTTGCAGCCACTATGGAATCGACAAGAACAATATCTGGATGATAGACTCCGGTGCAGACAGCATAGGAGGATGGGATGCGTGGAATGATTATAATGATATGATCTGTTTTATTTCTGAAAATGATATGACGGATCCGGAGAATTATCAAAAGGCAAATGAACTGATCGATATGCAAAGCTTGATCGATTTTTACTGTATACAACTGTATATAGACAATAATGATGTGAGCTTTGACAAGAATATCGCACTGTGGCGCTCTATACGTGCCGGCGATGGGAAATTTGAGGACGGCAGGTGGCGGTTCATGCTTTATGATTTAGATGGAGCGCTGGATGGATTTGACAATGACACTTTTGTGGATTCCGAGTGGTGGAAAGAAGACTTTAGCCTGATGGATGAAGGACTCATCAGCAGCCTGCTTGAGAATCAGGATTTTAGAGAGCAGTTTACAGATACGTTTATTGAAATTGCCGATACGGTCTTTGAGTATGAAAGTGTGCATGAAAGATTGATGCAGTGGAAAGAAAGGTATGAGGCGCAGGTCATAAAAAGCCATCAGAGATTTATCGCATCAGACATAGGAACACAGGAGTATGATTCCTATATACAGCATATAGACGATTTTTTCAGAAAAAGACGTGAATTTATCATACCATGTCTGGAAAAAGAAATGGAAAAGTATTGTGACTAAGAGAGGATAGGATGAAGATCAACAAGCTCAGGATTTTGCCCTTACTGTTTCTGAATATGATTCTGCTTTCCGGCTGCGGGAGACTGCTTAATGCCAGTGTTGGGACGCCTGTAAAGGAGCCGGAGACGGAGAACCTTGGGGAAAGCATATCCTATGAAATTACGGATATAGACAGAAGAACGAAAAGCACCGATGAAACAGAGATTCATTTAGACCAATTGGCAGAAGGCAGGCAGGAAGCGGGGCTATATACTTATGAAGCGGGGCGCCTTACGATTTGCAAGGGGGGAGATTATCTTATTTCCGGCAAATCAGATGATTGCAATCTGGTGATTCAATCTTACGATGATGAGATTGTGCACCTTATCTTTGACGGCGTGGAGCTTCATGCAAAGGAGGGACCGGTACTGTATGGCAGGCAGGCGGGAAAAATAATACTCACGTTGAAGGAAAATACAGAAAATGTGATTTATGACAGCCCGGAATATGCCTCTGATGCGGAGGCTTGTATCTTCAGTAATTGTGACCTTACAATAAACGGAGGCGGCAGACTGAATGTATATGGTTATTATCACGATGCTGTGCGCTCTAAGGACCGTGTCAGGATCATTGGAACAGATGTATATATCAGGGCGAAGAACAATGGAATCAGGGGCAACGACGGAGTCATTATCGAAGAGAGTAATGTGGAGGCAGAGTGCGAGGGGACAGGCATCCGCACAAATAGTGACCAAGGATATGTGATGGTACAGGGAGGGACACTGAAACTGACGGCAGGTGAAAATGCAATTTATGCAGACAGCCATGTCTCTATCAAGGACTGCAGGAAGGATTTGTATTCTGTCAGGGAAGAGATACGGTGCAGCGGTGCGGTAGATATAGATGAGGACAGCACAAAATGACAGAAAAGTATACGGAAGCAAAATACAGGCATGAGTATAAGTATGTATGCGACGCTATGCAGAATGCGGTTCTAAAGACCAGAGCCCGTGCCATCTTAAAAAGAGATGAACATGTGGGCTTTGATGGTTTTTACAGAATCAGGAGTCTGTACTTTGACGATTTGGAAGATAGATGCTATTATGAGAACGAAGGCGGAATTGGGGAGCGGGATAAATACCGGATCCGCATTTACAACGGAAATATCAGCCGGATCGCACTGGAGAAAAAGAGCAAGGTCCGGGGAATGACGTTGAAGACCCAGAACCGTATCAGCGAGGAGCAGTGCAGACAGCTGATGGGGGGAACGGTTCCCCTTGTATCAGAGGATATGACAGACTGTTTAAAGCAGCTCTTGACGGAAATGCGCATGAAGAATATGCGTCCAAAGGTCATTGTAGAATATGTCCGTTATCCTTTTGTGGAGAGGAATGGAAATGTGCGCATCACCTTTGATGAAGCCATCAGTTCATCCAATGAAATAGGAAGATTTCTGGAGCAGGCGCTCATTTTAAGACCAGTCATGGAGAGGGGATGTGGCGTCTTAGAGGTGAAATGGGATGAATATCTGCCTGATTATATAAAAAATGCTTTACAGATGGGCAACCTTTCTTGGAGCAGCTTTTCCAAGTACTATTTATGCAGAAGATACAACGTTTATGGAGGCATCAGAGTATGAATTACATCGATATTTTTAAGAAATCTTTTTTGGAGGGATATGCCTCAACGAATCTGACGGTAAAGTCGATTTGTGTGTGTATGCTGATCACGATTTTAATTTCAGCTTATATTTTTATGGTATATCGGCTGCTCAACAGAAATGCATTTTACAATAAGAATTTTAATATGTCCCTTCCGGCAATCGCCATTCTCACGGCGGCAATCATTTTGACCATACAGTCCAATATCGTCATTTCCCTTGGTATGGTGGGGGCGTTGTCTATTGTAAGGTTTAGGACCGCGATTAAAGATCCCATGGTTCTGGTCTTTTTATTCTGGGCAATCAGCGCAGGGATTATCTGCGGAGCGGGATTTGCAGTTATAGCAGTTATTGCATCAGCGGTTCTGACGTTGGGATTGCTGGCTGCAGATCATCTTCCCATTGCAAAGTCGCCGCAGATTCTGCTAGTCAATGCAAGCACATTTGAAAATGAAGAGATGATTATGGAAATGGTCAAAAAATATTGTTCCCTTTATAAGGTCAAGGCAAGGAATCTGACACAGGACCATCTGGATATGGCGATAGAAGTGAGAGTGAAGGAAGAGGGGAGCCTAGTGAAGGGACTTATGGGAGTAGATAATGTGATATCGGCATCCCTTATTGCGCATGATGGGGAAGTGACATTTTAGAGGGATGGAGAAAAGGACAAAATGGGATTTTTTAAAGACAAAGCCAAACGATTTGTTTTTAAATTCGTGTATATGCTGCATGAAAAAAAACTGATAAAAAATAAACTGCATGTAAACGAGATTGATCAGACGATAGATAAACTGATTCATTCAGAAGAGAGCTTTGTGCGGTTTGGAGACGCAGAAATACGCATCATAGAGGGAAATACAACGAAATTTCAAGATTACGATCCGGCGTTGGCGGAAAGGCTTTATGAAATTTTGCAGTATAAGCAAGAGCATATATTAGTAGGCATACCCGATATTTTTGATTCCCTTGGGCAGTATACGGATAAAAGCAAAAGTTTCTGGATGGAGCATCTGTTTTTTTCCAGAAAGACTTACTTAAAGTACTGCAACGTAGATAAAGTATATGAGAACGCCTTTTTTTCCCGTCTTTATTATATTTATAAGGATAAGGAACAGTCTGGGAAATGGTTTGGAAGAGTAAAGGAAATTTGGAAAAATAAAGAGATAGTCATCGTGGAGGGGGAAGGGACGCATACAGGCGTAGGAAATGATCTGATAGATACGGCAGCAAGTGTGGAGCGTATTATATGTCCGAGTCTTAACGCATATCTTCGATATATTGAAATCAGACAGGCATGCTTTACTTTTGGGAGAGATAAGTTGTTTTTACTTGCACTGGGAAATACAGCCAAGCTGCTGGTGAGCGATTTGACAAGGGAAGGCTATCGGGCAATCGATATTGGAAACCTGGATATAGAGTATGAATGGTATTTAAGCAAAGACGATAAAAAGGGCGAAGTGAAAAAACACAGTATTGTGGGAGTCGAGGCAAATAAAGAAGCAGGATATGATGCATATTTGTCACAGGTAAAGAAACGAATCGTATAAATATTTTAAAGAGGCAGGATGAACAATGGTAATCGATGGAAATATCTTAAAGGAGCTGCAGACGGGTGACGGACATATGGGAGAGATTTCGTTTTCCCGTGATGTGACGGCGCTTGGACGAAGAGAAGGGACAATAGAGATCCTAAAAGCAATGAAGGCGGTAAATATTGTTCATATTGGCTGCTGTGGGCATTTTCATAATATTAAAAAGCAGATGGAAAATCATTCCCACTTTCACGCTATGTTAATCCAAACTTTCAAGAATGTGATTGGATTTGATATTGAAGAAAAGTCGGTGGAATATCTTTCATCTTTTGGGATAGCGGATATTTATGCCAAAGATTTCGTTGAAGACACGGAAGAAGTAAAGGATATTATTTCAAAAAAGTTTGGGGATGAGCCATATGTGATACTTTTGCCGGAAGTACTCGAGCATATTCCCAATCCAGTGTACTTTTTGGAGAAAATAGCAGAAAATTACGGGAGCGGACAAAATAAAATTTTAATATCTGTTCCCAATGCGTATGGTTTTGGAAGGGTGAGGGATGCACTGCTGCATAACCGTGAGGTGATTAATATGGACCACAAATATATGTTTACGCCCACAACCATATTAAAGGTAATGTGCACTGCGGGAATCATACCGGAAGAAATCGTGTTTCTTGATTTGTATAAATATTCTCGTATTTTCAAGAAGCCTATGCTGGGAAATACGATTGTGGCGGCAGGACGATTTGAAAGAGAAGGAAAATGATCATGGGACGGTTTGGCAAGAAATTAGAGCAGCTGAAATTTGCCTGTTATTGTTTCCGCAAAGGCAATGATGCCCGATTTATGAAAAGGGTAAAAGAACTTGACAAAGAAAGCAATTTGGTTTCCATAGAAAGCTATGGTGATGAAAGCGGCGATGAACTGCTGTATTTTATAGATATGCAAGAAGTTCATTCCGGATTCTTCGCTGAGTATAATAAGCTGTTAACTTTATTATATTTTGCGGACTATTATCATTTGAAGCCGGTTGTAAGGTTTTCTCAAACATTTTGCTATGCGGAGCAGCACCCGGTAAATGGCACTGAAAATCCCTTTGAATATTATTTCATGCAGCCGTGCGGCGTTTCGCCTATAGATGCGATGAAGTATAGACATGTACTTAAAAGCAGGAAAGAAAACAGCAATCTTGCCATTGCACTTAACGAAAATAGCGGCGGATATGCCAGAAGCGAAACTTATTTAAGTGAGATGGCCAAAATAGCAGCAAAATATGTCAGGCTGAATGACATTGTAAGGGAGAAAATCCAGAATGATATAAACGGCTTGGGAATCAAAGCAGAGCGCACGTTGGCAGTGCACGTGAGAGGAACTGATTTTAAACAACATTATAATGGACATCCCGTGCAGGTGACAATTGAAGAATATTTGCAGGAAACTGTCAGGGTATTTCAGAAGGGCGCTTATGAGTATGTGTTTCTGGCTACGGATGATACGGACGCCATCCATGTGTTCCAGAAGGAATTTGGCGATAAGGCAGTGTTCTATCAGGATGTTGTAAGAAGCAACGGGAATGACACAGTAATGCACAGCACGCTGCCCAGAGAAAACCATCATTATTTGTTGGGGCTTGAGGTGCTTCGGGATATGCACACACTTGCCAGCTGCGAAGGTTTGATTGCGGGGCTTTCCCAAGTCAGTTATGCGGCAAGGATTCAGAAAAAGAGCGCGGGAAAGGAATATGCAGATCTTGTCATTTTAGACAAAGGAATCAACTATCATCAAAAAGAAAATTGTCCTGCATGATGTAAACGCCTTTTATGATGTAAACGCCTTTTATTATGCAAAAGGAAGAGAAGAGGATTATATGTTTAAGCAATTGACCTATATTTTTAATAGAAGAGAAAAAGTACAGATTGTATTTCTATTTCTGGCAGCTATCATAGGGAGTCTTTTGGAATGCCTTGGCGTTGGTGTGTTCATGCCGTTTGTAAATGTACTGATGGATGCTTCCGCTATTCAGGATACGTGGTATTTACAGCTTTTTTATGAAAAACTGCATTTTAGGTCGGCGGAAAGTTTTATTACAGGTCTCACAATTGCAATTATTGCTATTTTTGTGGTGAAAAATGTATACTTGATTGTGGAAAAATATGCGATATACCGATTTTCTTATAATACGCAGAGAAAAATATCTGTAAGGCTTTTAGAAGCGTATATGAGTGAACCATATACGTTTCACCTTAACAAAAATATTTCCGTGCTCCAGAGAAGTATGCAGGAGGATGCGAATCTATTTGCAACGGCAGTTATCCATTTTATGGAGTTGTTTATTGAAATCACGGTATGTATAGCGCTTGGAATTTCACTTTTCTGTATCAGTCGTTCCATGACGGTCATCATACTGGGGCTGCTAATTATCTGTGTGGGGATTTTCACAGCCGTTTCCAAGAAATTTGCTAAGGGATTTGGAAGAGAGTGCCAAGAATACAAAGCCAAAATTTATCAATGGATGAATCAGGCACTTGGAGGGATTAAGGAAGTTAAGGTATTAAATAGAGAATCGTTTTTTGTCACTTCTTATCAGACATATTATAAAAAATATGCCAAGGGGCTTAGGATCAGCAGATTGCTGGCGGCAATTCCCAAGTACATTGTGGAGATGGTCAGCATGACAGGATTACTGATTGCAATCATCATTAAGCTGAAATATGGCAGGACGGATATCGTTACGTTTATACCGCAGCTTTCAGCGTTTGCGATAGCCGCTTTTCGGCTTATGCCTTCTGTCGGAAGAATCAACGAGCATGTCACCAATATCATGTATGCAGTACCATCTATCGAATTGGTGTACGAGGATCTTAGAGATGTAGAAGGACAAGAAGTGGATGAAGCTGAAATACAGGAGGAAGCAGAGCGAAATAAAGAGTGGAAGTTTGAAAGAGAACTGGAGATTAAGAAGGTATGTTACCATTACCCGGATGTGGAAGAAAATGTAATCGATCATGTAGATTTTAAGATAAGGAAGGGGCAGACCGTTGCCCTGATAGGAGAGTCAGGCGCAGGAAAAACGACTATGGCGGACATTATACTGGGGCTTTTATCTCCGCAGTATGGCAGAATCAAAGCGGATGGAGTGGACATATTTAAAAGTATAGATCAGTGGCATAAAAACATAGGATATATTCCGCAAACAATCTATCTTTCGGATGATACGATACGTAACAATGTTGCTTTTGGTGTTTTTGAAGAAGAAATAGATGAGAATGCTGTGATTGAAGCGCTAAAAAAAGCACAGCTTTATGAATTTGTGGAAGGACTTATCGATGGCATGGATACTATTGTAGGAGATCGTGGAGTCAGATTGTCGGGAGGGCAGAGACAGAGAATCGGTATTGCAAGGGCATTGTACCATGATCCGGAAATCCTGGTACTGGATGAAGCGACTTCTGCTCTTGACAGTGACACAGAGGCAGCAGTCATGGAGGCGGTCGACAGCTTGAGAAGTGAAAAAACCATGATCATTATTGCACACCGGCTTACCACGATTCAAAATGCAGATGTCATATTTGAAATCGTTAATGGAAAGGCAGAGGTGCGTGCCAAGGAGCAGGTGCTGGGAGATCGGAAAGATTGAAATTTGAGACGGGAGTTTGGATGTGGGAAATGGAAGTTTGGCGACAGGCAATCTAAGGAAAATCATTTGTATTCTAATTGGAATCATATCAATTGCATTAGGTATCTTTTGCTGGTATAAGGGCGGTTTTATGACGGTCAGCGAAAGCTATAAAGTGGATGAGATTCCAATTCATAATACTTTATATCTGCTGGATCGGGGGGATAATGTCAGGCAGGGATTCCAGGCAAGGGATGAACTGCTTACAGGAATTGATGTGATGCTGGTAAATACTTCCAGCGAGAGCAGTGGAGAGATTGTTGTACAGGTGCTGGATATGTGGGGGGAAGTAGTGGGGGAAGGACGCCGCCCTCTTGCAGAAATTGAGTCAGGTGTTTTTACCACAGTGCCTTTTCAGGTGGAGATGAACAGGGAATTAAATGAGGAATATTCCGTTTGTCTTTTTACAGAAAATGCCACAGTTATCCCTGGAATTGTCATTGTACCGGACGATGAGGATTTTGAAGATAATCTTCTTTGCTATTATAATGAAGATCTGGTAGGGGACAGCGGTCTTATAGTTGGGTTCAACTATGGATATGAAAAATTTGTCGGCTATGAGTATCAGGAAAAGAATATTATTTGGATCACGGCAGCAAAAATTGCTGTTATTTTGTTGAGCGGAATTGTTGGTGTTTTTGTTGTACATCGTTTTAAGAAAGAACAGATACAGGGGATATTTTATGATATAAGGATATCCAGTCAGTTGATGATAATTGGCTTCTTGATGGGGGGCTTTCTTTTTTCAGCAGTTTTAAATAAAATGCTGACGGACATTCCAATACCAATATGGGTATATGGGTTCATTTTTATACCATTATTGCTGTATTTGTGGACGGCATATCTATTTATCAAGCCGGATGGAAATGGGAAAAAAGAAAAGCTTCCCCGAGTGGATATATTTGTTCTGATTATTGTCTTGATATGTATTGTTACAAGACTTCCAATGTTCAGCCATACGCAGAGATGGGATAGTGCGGTGTATTATTCGGGGCTGCATGGTGCTTCTGTAAATTTTGATTTTACATTTGAGTCTATATGGAATTATTTTAGACTGGCGTCTCATCCGACTTTATCCTATACCTTTTTTATGCTGATTGGAGAATTTTTGTTCCCGGCAAAGGTAACGGGCGTGCTGCTCGTTATGCTGTTCATGACGGCAGTGGCACTTGTGTTCATTTACAAAATGTTTTGCGGATATTGGGGGCATTTACCCAGGTTCATGGCAATGGTCTTTACCTTTGTCATATCCTTCATTCCACTTTTTTGGGGAACTTCTACCTATGTGAATGTTGACTATACGCTGATTTTGTTTTTTATATATTTGATGTATGCAGAGTATAAGGGGCAGGCGATCATGATGGCATTCTGGACAATTGCGCTGCTGCTCAACAAAGAAACAGGATGGATGATTGTGGCGGGTTACTATATGATTTATCTGCTGAGACAGTGGAAAAAGACGAAAGGGGCAAACTTTGGTCTGAAAGTGAAGGGGATTTTTAGTAATAAAGTTGTATGGGTGATATTGGCAGGATTGTTTGCTATATTTATTTATATGATTTTTCAAGGCGGTTTGACAGGATGGTATGGGAAAGGAACCACCAGCAGTTTGTTTGCTTCTAGAGAGGCAATAGCGGATAAGGGGGTGTTGGTAAATGCGTTTGGGATTTATCCGGCGTATATTGCACACCGGCTGGCACAGATTTTTGTGCTGAATTTTATGTGGATTCCTACGGTGATTATAATCGCCACAGCCGTTTTTGTTATAGTGACGCATGCAGATGGGTGGAAAAGGATTCATAATATTAGCGGGATGATAGGGGCGCTTGCCATGTTCGTATTGTTCAGTGTGGTGTATATTACAGCAGCGTTATCACGGTATACGATTTTCAGCACCGTGATTGTGTGGCTGTTAGCGCTTCTTTTGCTGTATTATGTTTGGGGACCGGTGATTTCTAAGGTTAAGATAGCAGGGGCATGCGCATTTTTAGCTTTGCTTATGGTTATTCAAAATTTTGTATATATCGATCCCATATCTAATGCTGTATTTGACAGATTAGACGCAGGAAAGGGCAAAATATTGTCTACAGATATGAATTCGGCTTATTACGGGGATACATTGGTAAACAGCTATAGATACAGCTATCTGGATAAATTATTGGATAAGATGCTTGCAGAAGCCGGCTATAATGAGAACAAGCAGATTGTATTATGGTCAAGCAGCGAGGACCAGAGTTATATCAGCAGTGTATATGCAATTCCCCTTGGATGGGATGGGAATAAAGGAGAGAGAGTTCTTATAGACGAAAAAGCAATTGCAGAACAGGAGATGTATCCTCTGAATATGGTTCCGATGGAACATATTCAGGCGGGGCTGCCGCTGAGCGGAGAGACGATTCTTTATTTTCTGCCATATTATGAACGTGATGAGGAGGCATATATTGCAGCCTTAAGGGAATATTATCATGTCAGTGACCGGAAAGAAGTATCTAATTGGGGAGGGACTTTGTCTTATTATATTTTGACACAATAGTATCTTTTGTGATATAACTTTGTATAATTAGTGATGGACTGCCGGATGATAAGAGTATAGGGGGGAAGTCATGCATTCTGAGTCGTTTTGCAAGCTGAAGAGTAACTTGAGGAATTGTAAAAAGGGAGGGAGGTATTTCATCCTCTTTTTTACTTGTCTCTATATCTTGATTGGAATAAACGTGTATCGCGATTACAGTGTGTCAACGGACGAACCAAATGAGCGGCGGACGATGTATGTCAATTTGAATTACATAACAACGCTTATGGGAAAAGAGCCCATGGATGTGCCGGAACTCGACGAATATATAGACAGATATTATGGAATCTTCTTACAGATGCCAACGGCGGTATTTGAAGTGGGACATAAAGGACTGGCTTATATTTATGATTGCAGGCACTTATATACATTTGCCATTTGCGTGGCTGGATATATTGCATTTATGTACTTGTGCAAAAGAATATTTCACTCAAACCTGCTGGCGCTTTTAGGCGCAGCGATGGCGGCGTTATATCCGCGCTTTTTTGCAGAGCAATTTTATAATATCAAAGATATGTGTTTTGTGGCGGTTTATATGCTTGCCATGTGGGCAACCTATATGTTGATTGAAAGCAGGTTCTCGTGGAAATGGATTTTTCTATTTTCATTTATGGCGGCGCTTGCCACAAATGTAAGAATTGTAGGCATGGTGTTTGTCATTTTGTTAATTGGATATGTATGGTCGGCATGCATTTTCAAAAGGTATACAGAAGATGGTGATGAGCTGACCTATAAAAGAGCCTTGCTCATTAGCGCGGCGGTAATCGTTATTTATTTTCTCTGTTTGACTTTGATGTATCCGGTTGCATGGGAAAGCCCGGTGCGCACGATGGGGGAAATTTTTACTAAGTTTTCCAACTATGATGACTGGAATGGCGCTATTGTATTTATGGGAGATATTCTTCCAAAGGAAGAACTGCCGTGGTATTATATTCCGGTCTGGATGCTCATTTCAATTCCTGTCTGGTATCTTTTATTGTTTGCAATAATAGGAATCTTGGCAGTCTGGAAGATTGCCCTTGGGATACGGAAAAGAACGATTACGCTAAAGATATTTTTTAAATATAAATATCTTGTTTGGTGTATTTTGCTAGCTGCGATACCGCTAGGGGCGATTTGGGTTAAACAGGCTACCCTATATAGTGGATGGCGGCATTGCTATTTTCTGTTACCGCCGTTGATTTTGTTTGCTCTGTATGGAATTGATTATTTGTTCAAAAGAGGAAAGAAAAGTTATAAAGTTATAGTTGCTCTGGTAATTGTGCTCGGAATGACAATTCAGGTAAGATGGATCTCTGTAAATCATCCTCATGAGATGGTTTACTTTAACGGTATTGGGAAAATATGGGCAGCTGATTTTGACAGGGATTATTGGCATATGGCTGAGCGTCAGGCCTATGAATATATCATAGAAAATGACCACAGCGAAAAGATCACCATAAATTCATCTGGAAATTTATTCTTCCTGAACTTACTGGATGAGGAGCAAAAAGGAAGAATTGAAAGGACAGAGGATTCGACGTATTATATTGAGACATACAGGGGAAAAGTTGGAAATGAAGTTGAAATAGATGGATATGAAGAAATTCATGCGATTGTAGTAGACGGTTTCAAGGTCGCTTCCATATATAAAAAGAAAGCATAGTAGTTGCCACGTATCGCTTGCGGGGTATATAATGCTTAAAGATATGCACAATATGTAGAAAAGAAAGATATATATTACGATGAAAAAGATAAGTATTTTAGTTCCTTGTTTTAATGAAGTAGAAAATGTTGCACTTATGTGCAGTTCCCTGCTCAACGTAATCGGTGAGACGCTTTCACAGTATGATTATGAAATTGTATTTATCGATAACTGTTCGACGGATGGCACCAGAGAGATTATAGAAGGGCTATGCGCTGAGAATCGTAAGGTCAAGGCAATTTTTAACGTGACCAATTTCGGACAGTTTAATTCACCCTTTTATGGAATGTGCCAAGTCACAGGAGACTGTGTGATTACTTTGTGCTGTGATTTTCAGGATCCAATAGAATTAATTCCTAGATTCGTAGAGGAGTGGGAGAAGGGATACAAGATTGTAAGCGGGATCAAAACTTCAAGCAGAGAAAACCGTGTGATTTATTTCTTGCGCAGTATGTATTATAAAGTGATCAAAAATATGTCTACCGTTAAGATGATTGAGCATTTCACCGGGTTTGGGCTGTATGACAGGACTTTTATAGAATTGATACGTCAGTTGGATGATCCTGTTCCCTTTTTGCGCGGCATTGTGGCGGAATATGGATTTAAACGTAAGGATATCGAGTACGAACAGGCGAAGCGGCGTGCGGGAAAGACACATAATAACTTTTATACTTTGTATGATGCCGCCATGCTGAGCATTACATCCTATACGAAGGTAGGGCTTCGACTTGCTACCTTTTTAGGATTTATCGGATCGGCAGTCAGCCTTGGCATTGCAGTTATTTATTTGATTATGAAGTTGGTTAACTGGTATCATTTTCAGGCAGGCTATGCACCGATGATCATTGGTATGTTCGTGCTGGGATCTATACAATTGTTTTTTATAGGATTACTGGGAGAATATATTCTTAATATCAATACCAGGGTGATACACAGACCGCTTGTGGTGGAAGAAAAAAGAATTAATTTTGACGAACCGAATCAGACTGAGAAGGAAAAGAATACGGTATGAAAAAAGTAATAACATATGGTTCTTTTGATTTGTTTCATGAAGGGCATTACAACATTTTAAAAAGGGCAAAGCAGCTGGGCGATTATCTGATTGTGGGAATTACCACAGAGCAGTATGATGAGTCCAGGGGAAAATTAAATATCATAGATTCCTTAGACGAAAGAATTGAGAATGTCAAAAAGACAGGGCTTGTGGATAAGGTTATTGTGGAGGATCATATCGGTCAGAAAGTTGAGGACATCCAGAAGTATGAGGTAGATGTGTTCACAGTCGGCTCGGACTGGGTGGGGGCATTTGATTACCTAAAGGATTACTGTGAAGTAGTGTATTTGGAGCGGACCAAAAATGTATCTTCCACCATGCTGCGCACGAAACAATACCCGATTATCAGAATCGGGGTAATTGGAACTGGGAGAATAGCAGAGCGGTTTGTGCCGGAGGCAAAGTATGTCAGTGGAGTGATTGTCAATAGCGTATTTAATCCCCATATAGAAAGCGCAAAAAAATTCGCTGAAAAATTCCAGCTGGATGTAGCTTGGGATGATATGGAGGGATTTCTTGAAAGTGTGGATGCGGTATATATAGCGTCTCCTCATGAGACCCATTACGAATATGCAAAAACAGCGCTTATGCATCAAAAACATGTGCTGTGTGAAAAGCCGATGGCATTTCAGAAAGCGCAGGCAGAGGAATTGTTCGAGTTGGCGAGACGGAACGGATGCACTCTGCTTGAGGCGATCAAGACGGCATATTGCCCTGGGTTTACACAGCTCATCGGGGTTGCAAGAAGCGGGGCAATCGGACAGATTCGGGATGTGGAGGCATGCTTTACCAGACTGACCCCCGACTATCTGCGGGAGATGACCGATGCGGAATATGGAGGCGGCTTTACTGAGTTTGGGAGCCATACGCTGCTTCCAATCCTGAAGCTGATGGGCACGGATTACGAAGAAGTACGGTTTGACAGTATTTTGGCTGAAAACGGGATAGATTTTTATACCAAGGCATCTTTCCGGTACAAGAACGGGCTTGCGCTGTCTAAAAGCGGCGTGGGTGTGAAGTCGGAGGGACATTTGGTTGTGGCAGGAACAAAGGGGTATATTCTTGCAAAATCTCCCTGGTGGCTGACTCAGTCCTTTGAAGTGCGGTATGAGGACCCTAATAAGGTGGACAAGTATTTTACGAAATTTTTGGGGCAGGGACTTAGGTATGAAATCAGTGACTTTGCCTATATAATCAGCGGGCATGAAGGGCGTTCCTATAAGTTTACGGAGGAAGAGTCGATTGCTATGGCTGGGATTATGGAGAAGTTTATGGAAGAGAGGGTAAGAAAGAGAGGGTAATCAGCAGTTCGAGGCAAAAATCCTGATTTGTAAGAAAGAATGTGGTTTATGCTTGGATTGTGTTATAATGGTCATACTATGAATAGGATGTATATGAATGAAGGGAATGGGGCAGCTATGATTATTATTAGCAAATCACCTGGCACATGCGGATTTTGCGGTGCAGATTTGGAAGTGGAGTGGGATTTGGATTTAATAGACTTTTACGAAAAAGACGGAGGAGTGTGCAATATCTATCAAAGCGAGGTGGATACTATCTGCCCGAAATGTGAGAATCGAATATTGGCGAAGCTGCGGGCAATCGAATATCCGGAGGGTGTTTTAGAAGATAGCAGCGTAAGGATAATGGGCGATGAATCCAGAAAGAGTTCTATTGAAAAGCCACAGATAGATTTCTTTGATTTGTAAGGGACGGTTGGTGCAACAACATAAATATGATTTGTGATATGCAGGGGTATCTATGAGAATAAAAATAAAGAATTGGGGACCAGTAAGAGAATTTGAATATGATTTATCAAAATCGGTTATTGTTACGTATGGCGATAATAATATTGGAAAGTCATATGCCATGCAGGTGGTTTATTTGTTACTGAAACACTTGGTGGCTTATGCAAGAAGAACTGCCAGATTTTCAAGCAGTTCTTATTATTTTCTAAAAGATGTTGAAAAAGGACAGGCGTTGGAAGTTCAGATGGTTGTCAATTTTGCTATGAATAAAGAGATACAGATAGAAGATATCAGCGAAAAGCTGGAGGATATTTGCGCAGGAAAGCTCATGCAGAGACTCCTTCCGGAAATGATTGACTCTTTAAGCAATACATTTGGAACCTATGAGACGATGGTTGAGCAAGATCCGACCATAGAAGTAACGATAGATAACAAGCTTAAATGCATGTTGTTGTTCCGTCAGGAAAAGATAGAGCTGCAGTTAGACAGAAAGCCTACCAGACTGCGAAAATCATTATCGGAGTTTCATAAGTCAAGAAATGGAAAAGAGCAGCTGGATATCTATGTGTATCAAAATCATGTTAATGTACCTGTTGAACTGGTGGTTCAGGAGATTGCCAGTATGCAGAGGGAATTTAGTATTGAAATATTGCGATGGGTAAAAAATGTGTATTTTCTTCCAGCTTCGCGGTCAGGAATTTACGCGGGCATGAGTTCCTTTGGACCTATATTGGCACAGCTTTCCCAAAACAGACCTTACATTAAGGGAACGATTCAGATTCCAAGTATTTCAGAGCCCATTTCCGATTATTATATGATGTTGTCGGAAATTCGAGGAGATATGCAAGGACATTTCCCGGAGTATGCGGAGGAGATTGAAAAGAAGTTTGTCCTGTACATATTAGAATTGCGCGGCGTAAAGCGGACATGCAGTTCAAAAGAAATTCAGGGAAAGTTTGAAACCGTAATCAATCGGTTTATGCAGGAAGAATTTGGGCATATTTTTTTAAAAGATAGTTTTAAATATAAAGAGGTGTTCTTGTATTTGGTCACGACTTCCTATCAAAGGGCAGTTCAACTTGGAAAATTTGAAGAATATCAGGCACTGCGTGCAAGGCTCAATGCAAAGGATTCGCTGGCAAATGACAGTACCCTGACCACAAAGCCGTACAAGTTCAGGGGAAAATACTATTTTATCCGAAGGGAAGTACCGCCCAATCCGCTCATACGTGCAATTCATTAATAAATGTACATTTAAATGAGAAGCTGTGCGGAAGATAATATGCTTAAGAGGTAAAAAAAGGAAAAGTTACATGTTACGGACATTTTTGCAGAATATACGAAATACTATCTTAAAAAGACAAAATGAAGTGGTGCATTTCAAATTTGAATTAGGCACGTCTTTTCATCCTGAAACAGGTTTTTTTGAAAAGGAACATCCGGAATGTATGGCAGACTTTCGTTTTTATCAGGTAAGTCGGGGGGATCGGGTGATATGCCGTAATTCGGCATATCGATACGGAATTGCGTCATTTGGCGCAGAAATAGAGGAACGCCTGATTTACACTTACTGTTATCAAGAGGAAGAGAATTGGTCTGCTTATCTGGGAGACTTTGAACCGGACTGCCTGAAAAGCGGAAACAGTGCAGTTTTGCAGGACGGATGGATTCGCATTGCTGTAAAGCGTGTAGATGGTGCGGCGCTTACTTGTGAAGATATCAATGCTGTCACGGAAGGGATGGCGTTGATTCGTAGAAGGCAAACCTATAAGGAAAAAGATTATTTCAAGCAGGAAATAGAACAGACCATACAGGCGGTAAATGAAAAACGGGAGCAGGACAGTCTTGTCTTTGGATTGATGGCGGATTCCCATTATGTGATAAACGGTGGATGGGAGGACAGTATTGCGAATCTTCAGGCGGTTAACAGAAAAGCGCCTTTTGACGCCATGATTCATTTAGGAGATTTGACAGATGGCATGGTGCCGTTGGCCATAACGAGAGAATATGCGGTAAAAGTGATGGAAGATTTGCACAGCTTAAAGGTTCCGGTGTATTTGACGCTTGGAAATCATGATTCTAACTATTTTCGCAGCAACCCCGAATGGCTGAATGAAAAGGAGCAGAGTTTTCTCTATTTGGGCAAAGAAGAACCGTGGTATTATGTGGATTTTGAAAAGCAAAAACTGAGGTGTCTCTTTTTACATTCCTTTAATCACAGGGAAAAGATCAGATATGGATTTTCTATGGAGGAAGTGGAATGGGTGAAACAGGTGTTGGCACAGACGCCGGATGCGTATCGTGTTTTGGTCTTTGCGCATGTGCCGCTGCTTCCGGAGATGCACTTCTGGACAAAGGAAATCAGGAACAGTAAGGAGATGCTGGAGGCGCTGGAGGAATATGTGCAGCAGGGAGGAAAAATTTTAGCATATATTCATGGACACAATCATGCCGATCAGATTTATTATGGAAAGAGGTTTCCCATCGTATCGATTGGCTGTGCCAAGTGTGAGGATTTCAAGGATAAGAAACCGGAAGGGGCGGTGACTTATGACCGGAAGATGAAGACCTTGACACAGGAACTTTGGGATGTGATGATCGTAAATGGGAAGAAGGATGAAATTGAATTTATCCGGTTTGGGGCAGGAGAGGACAGAAGGATCCTCTGTTAAATCACCCAAACCAGCACAATAAAGGTTTCATATGGTATTGAGTATTAGATCGGACTCTGCGAGCAGCTGTTCCACTTCGCCCTTGAGAAGCGATGTATCTGGGTTGTATATATTTCCTGAGTACTCGATGGACCTACACAAACCTTGATAAAGCTTTTCACATAGGATTTCGCTTCCAAAATAAAGATGATACAGTCCAAGTGTGCTTTTGTCTTTTGCATACAACAGATATTTTTGCTCTTCTGCAATCAATTCTTTTAGAAGAATTAGTAAATCACAGAAAATGGCGAGCTGCTGTCCTTTCTGCATTAACTCATAGCTGGACTGAGCGCTATATTCGCTTTCCATGGTCCTATAGTACTCTTCTCTGCATAGTTCAAAATAAACACTGTCACAGCTGAGCATATTGGAGATTTCATATCCTTTTGGCGATAAATATAATTTGGATTGCATGTTGATCTCGGTATCTTCATCGGAGACTTCTGTTTTTTCAGTATCGTTAATGCTCTTTCTTAAAAGTTTCTCCCTGTAAAAATATTCTATCATTTTTTGCACATCTTCTTTTAAATCAGGGTAATCAGGAAACACGTCTAAGAAAAATTCTATTATTTCATCACCTGTTTTGTATTCTCTACCATAGGAACAATTTCTGTAATCTTCTTTTAGAAAGCAGTTTAATAGACATAAATTGAGAATGGCATAGTTCTTATCCGGTGTATTTAACAAAATATTGGGGACAAGATATTGCCCACGCATGGCATATACGTAATATTGTTCGCAGGCAAGAGCCCTTAATACGGTAATGTTATTAAATATATAATCATTTTCATTGATGGTAAATTCGGCAGTTTTATCTGCATTTTTTTGTATCCAGATTCGGTTTGACAGAATGAGAGAATAAAATTTCAAAGCATCCCGGGAATTCAGCAGGCTTATGTTTTTGATTAGATTTCTGTATTTTCCGTTAAACTTTCCGCTGAGGATAAGCAGGACTTTGGTTGCAGTATCCCAGGACTCTTTATTTTCAATCGTTATTTCTTTGGAATAATATAGAATTTTTTTGCTGAATAATTGGTGTAAATCTACCATATCCTCTTTGATAATTTCTCTTGTAACATAATATGCCTTGAAATCATTCTCGGAATTTAGAATTCTGTTCGTGTGCGGACGGATAGAAATGAGCATATTAATAATATATTTTTTCTCGGAATTTGTTTCAGATACATTTCGCATGCATTCATAAAATCGTACATATTGCATAATCAGGCTTTTTTGGGCGTGGTAGGGCAATGGCTCGATGTCATCTAAAATCACAATGAGTTTATGGTATCGGCAGTCGATCCTTCCTAAATAATATTTTAGTTTGGTTACCATAAAAGTGAAGCGTTCTCTTTCGTATGCATAGCTTAATTTCAGGCTTTCTAATTCGGAGGGCGAAGAGCCGATAGATCTGTTGTAGGGAACATGTTCCAAAATTTTGGGATTAGTATCATTTATATAGTCAAAAAAGCTGTGCTGCCCGTTGGAGGAGTTGAACCATGCCGCCAGCGCAGGGAATTTTTTTTCAAGGAAAGAGCAGACGGAACTTATTCTGATGGTAAAATCTTCAACGATTTCTTTGTCGTCCAGTATTTTACCATTGCATGACATTGGGAAAATAATGGCGTTTTGTTCTCTGGATTCAGAAATGGCGGAATTGCTGAAGTTAAAAAAATTCCTTAGGACAGTACTTTTCCCAATGCCGGCATAACCGATTAAAAGAGATAAAGAATCGCTTTCGTCGTCATAGATATCCTGTAGTTTGCTCTCTGTATCTTCATCCGGAACATACAGCTGCTTTTCTTCTTCTGAGCCGGGTCTGATATCGCTGCTGGAAATTAATTTGTTAATCTGCAACCGGTATCTGCGATATATGTCGCTTTTAGGGCTGGTCATATTTTTGAAGGGAGATATTTGTGATATTTTTTTCTTCATAGTACGCCTCCTTCAGCCTGCAAAGGCAATCATGAATAAGCGGAACATTTCGTCTGTGAGTTTATCGTTGTTTGCAAGCTCAAAGACGATTTTCAATATTTTCATGCGTTCTTTGTGTTTGAGCCGCATTGCCTCACGTTGAGCTGCGATGAGCAGGCACCTGTCACTCGGTCTGTGAATCAAATTTCTGATTATGGAAGACAGAGAAGGGGCGTAGGGCTGGATAACTTCAAAAATTTCGGCTGTATCATTGCTCAATTCACTTAAACTCGTATTCGTATTCATATCCATATCCATATTCATATTCTGAAACCTCCTTTAATGTTTGTAAGATTGCTTCGGTGTTAGATGCATTCAGTTTATCTGTGCGTGCCAGTGCAACTGCTGTTTTCATCAGTGCAGCTTTTTCATGTTTACGGTATATATACTGCAAATAAATGATACTGTCTTGCTGATTTTGAATGTTTATATTTCTTTTCATATAGGAGAGAATTTCTTTTAATGCGATTTCTCCTATTTTAATTCCTGCCATCATTTCCAACTCGGTCATGTTGTTTCTCTCCTGATTAAGTAAAGTTGCTGTGTGCTATCGGTAGCCTTCATCTTTCAGAATACCAACCAGCAAATCGGAATTTGCCTGTTCGTAAGGATTAAGTTCCTCGTAATACACAGGTCCCTTTTCAAGATCCTGATACCATTCCTGCTGGCTAAAATATATGTCGTTCTTGTCTCCTGGTTTAAAACGGTACCCATGGCGTGCATATATTAAATTGATACAGAATTGCAATTGATCAGGTCCTCCCTGCTCGTATAGCGCCCAGGCGTCAGCGTATGCTATGTGTTCTGTGGAACATCTGTCGTAAATAGTAGGCGCTTCCGTAGGGCATTCATCCGATCCAGGTGTCTCTTCTACATCAGGAACTTCGGATTCGGATGTCTCTTGGGCAGCAAAGCTATAGTGAGCGTGCACGATATAGCCGCAGAAGAGAAAAACCAGAAAAAAGGTTAAAATGAGAATGAGACCAATGATACAGACCATTTTTCTCCTGTTAATGCTGTAGTAGGTCTGCACATATAACCTGTCCTGGGAGTCCAGCAGGTATTCTGCATTTCTTCGTATTAAAAGTTCGGAATGCTTGTGCTGATCATTAAAGTCGATGTTACAATAATGCTTGCTCATATGGATTCTTCCTGCCCTCCTTTCCGATGAAAGTCTTTCTGGTTTTTATGATATACCCACAAGAAGATTCTGTCAACAAAAATGTAAAAATATATATAGTTATTTTTACATAAATGATTAATTTGAGAAAAATACAAATGCTAAAACAAAGAATAAAGCTGAAAATAGTTAGATGAAAGAGAAATGATAATGAAAAAAATATAACATAAAATTTTCAATATGCTTGACATTTATAAGGTGGGTTATTATAATGGTTACAACAAACAAAAACGGAGGACTCTTTTAATGGGAAAACTCATTGAAGAAAGCCAGTACATTGATTCCTACGATGGAATTCCGGTGAAAGAAGTGCCGATTCTGGGTGATATTATAAAAGAAGGGCGCCAAAGACAAGGAATGACGCAGACTGAGTTTGCATACAAAACAAGTTCGACGAATGCGGAAATTTCACGTGCAGAAAATTCTGTCACCAAAAAACCATCCCAGGAATTTCTGAAAAGAATTTCGCCGTATGTAGGATATGCGTATACGCAGTTGCTTCCCATTGCCGGATATAGTACAATGGAGAAGGAAACGATATACTATAATACGCAAATGAAAAAGATAGATTATCTAGGTATTGTAGAAGATATTTACAGGGCAGACGCAGATTTGCTGGATGAACTCCATGAATTATATAAATTTGCAACGTGTGAAGATGCGAAGCTGCTGAAATTGTTGCTACAATCTATGCGATGCATATCAGCTTGCGGGGAAGAAATTCTTGACAAGAAGAAGGAAGCTTTTGTAGGTCTTAAAGCGTTTCTTCTCTCGTATTTACCAACGTTACTGGAAGACTGAAACCAACATATCTTAGGATATGGGGATATAGGTGCGCTGCCTTCGGAGAAATTGGCAGATGTGCACAGCTTGAAACATCTAACAAACTTTCATCAGGGAAAGGAGTCTTTTTATGCCGTACCAAAGAGAGCAGGGTTCTACTTTGCGTAAGGCGGAACAGGCATTTTTAGATGTCCTTCAAGCGGACGGTTACAACGACATATCTATCAGGAATTTATGTGAGAGAGTGCTGGAACCATACCAAATTCGGATTTCAGAAATTTGTGTTAGGCAGCCGCGTTCCATTCCTGAAGATGCAGAGGGAGAAGGGGAATTTACGGAATATGATATGTGCAGTCTCCCATCTGTTGCACCAGACTGTAAGTACTTTGGATCTATGCAAGGATTCTTAGTATATATGGATCGGGTAATGTATGATTCACGTTGTGAGGAACAACTGATAATTGCGGTCATGTTTCTTTTGATTGGGAAGCTGGACAAGGAATTGTTTAGGAAAATGACGGCACTTTCATCTGCAAATGAGTTGTACAAGGCGTATCCGGTTTTTTACAGGGCTGTCGTTACGATTGGTCAAGTCTTGAAAAAAGGTTCTGCCTTATGAGGAAGAAGTTGCTCCGAAAGCGCGCTGCGCTTTTGGGGCAATTTCTTTTTGGAAATCTTGTATCTTGGTATGAAAAAATGTTATTATATGGATTATATAATTTTAATTAGTGAGATGTCTTAGAAAACGAAAGGAACTTGCGGCGATGAAAATATGGGCACACAGAGGATGCAGCTACGCATATCCCGAAAATACGCTTCAGGCGTTTGAAGCAGCATGCAGATATCCTATTACAGGAATCGAACTGGATATTCAACTGTCCAAGGATGGGAAAATTGTGGTCATCCACGATGAAAAGGTAGATAGAACCACAAAGGCATCCGGAAGAGTCTTGGATTTTACATTGGAAGAGCTGAAGCGGCTTGAAATAGAATCACATCCGGACAAGGAAGGGGTCACACAGTATGCGCAGATACCTACAATTGAAGAGGTATTTGAGCTTGTAAAGCCACATTGCCTTAAACAAGGAATGCTAATTAACATTGAACTGAAAAACAGCGTGGTGCGTTATGAAGGCATGGAGGAGCTGATTTTAGAAACGGTAAATGAATGGGGGATTCAGGATTATATTATTTATTCTTCATTTAATCAGGAGTCGATTAAAATGCTGAAAAAGAAAGAATCTTCTGTGAAAACCGGTATTTTGGCAGCATCGGCGTCAGACTGTCTTGCCTTTTCAGAAGCCAATCCGGTAGATGCGCTGCATCCATGCATAAAAAATCTGGATGTGGAAAACTTAGGGAAGAAGACCGGACTGCCGGTCAGAGCATGGAATATCAGGAAATATGAGCCGTTTTATCCTGATGGCGGGGAAGTTGAAATGCAGGATTTGGATGGGCTGGAGCGTATCGGCGTTACAGATATTTTTACGAATGTGCCGGAAAGATATTTGTAAGGGTGTAAAATATGAGTGGAAAACAATAGCAGAAAGTGTTATTATATTAATTATATTGTTTAAATGGATCTACAAATGAATTAAATTTCGTAGCAATGTCCTATATACTAGCATTAGAAAGTGTTAGCACATGAAATAAATTAGTTTATGGAAGAGAAATGAACATATAGCAACTGTAAAGAGTTACGTAGAAAATATAGCAGTGTGCATATGTTCATTCTTTAAGTTTTTAGAGATATGATGCTGCTTATTAAAATCAATAGAATTAGGAGAAGATAGCAGGATATGTTAGAATTGAGCCAAGAGCAACTTAGAAAGTTGCAGATGATCGAACTTGAACTGCTACAGGAGATAGATCGTATTTGCAGGAAGCATAATATTCATTATAATATTATAGCGGGCACGCTGCTTGGCGCAGTACGTCATGGTGGCTTTATTCCATGGGATGACGATGCGGATGTAGCGCTGCTGCGTCCAGAATATGAAAAATTTTGCAAAGTCTGTGAACTTGAATTGGATAAGGAAAGGTTTTACTTTCAGGATCACAAGAATACGTCAGGGTATCGTTGGGGGTATGGGAAACTTCGAAGGAAAAATACTGTATTTTTGAGAGAGTACCAAGAGCATATGCCATATGAGCAGGGAGTATTTATAGATATATTTCCACTGGACTATGCGCCAAATAATTATTATGTGCGTTGCTTTCATAATTTTAAATGTTTTATATACCGAAAATTTTTTTGGTCAGAGGTTGGGAAAGCTGCAGATAAGAAGAAGTTTATGCGCGGTATATATAGAATGATGAGCAAAGTACCAGAAATTAAGTTAAAAAGTTCATTTAATCGTTTTGTAAAAAAATCAAATAAAAAAAGGACGAATTGGGTACGTATTTTGACATTTCCAACGCCGAATAAGAAGTATGGATACCTTGTGAAATGGTATGAAGAATCAAGCGATATTGTGTTTGAGGGAGTGGCTTTTAGCGGGATTAAGGACTACGATGCTTATTTATCATTTAAGTTTGGCAACTATATGGAATTACCGCCAAAAGAAAACCGAAAAGTCCATCCTGTGAGTGATATACATTTAATTTAGAATATATAAATATTTGTTTTAACGTTATGGAGTGGGGCTTTGATGAAAAGGATTGAACCGTTGGTAAGTATTATTCTGCCTATTTATAATTCAAAAGAATACTTGAGAAAATGCTTGGAAAGCGTATGTGGACAAACTTATAAAAATTTAGAAATTATATGCATTGATGACGGTTCAACAGACGGGTCGGAAGTGATCTTGGATGAATTTGGCAAAAAGGATGAGCGAATTAAAATAGTGCATAAAGAAAATAATGGGGAAAGCAGTGCACGTAACGCCGGCTTAAAAATAATGTCGGGAAGTTATGTGGGATTTGTAGATTGTGACGATTGGATTGAAGCACAAATGTATGAAAAGCTTGTGCATGCTATGTTGGAACAGGATGTGGATATTGTAGCTGCTTCGTGGTATAAGGATATAGATACAGTTAGTCAAAAAATAGAAAACAGCGGGCAGGTAAAAAAAGAAGCATTTGGAAGAAATGAATTACTGAATTATATATATCAAAGGGATTCTTATAGAGGGTTTGCATATATGTGGAATAAACTCTATCGAAGAGAGTTGTTTTATGATAGAAAAGGAGAACTTATATTATTCCCTGAGGATTTAGCGCTGGGGGGGGATGTTTTATATTTAGCAAGATTAGCTTTTAATTCTAAAAGAGCATTTTATATTGATGAAGGGTTTTACCATTATTATCAAAGAAGTACATCGGGATGTCATACAACAGATCTTAAAAAGAGAATGGATTGGATAGAGGCATATAGAAGAGTTATAGAATATGCGGTCAAAAATGGAACAGATGAAGCTGTATTAATATGGATAAAGCGATTTATGGCTTATCATAGCAGCAATGTAGCAGAATTAGCATATGTACAAAAGAACAAGAAAATTTTGGATCAATGTATAAACATAATGAAATGTTACTATAAAGAATATGTAAGTACAAATGGACAATATTCAGAAAGAATACAAAGATATAATCAAATATTAGAATATCGATTGGAGTAGAGCAATGAAATGGATTAACAGAGGTCATGAATATGATGATATGTATAAACAGATTGAAAATAAAAGTGCGTTTTATTTATTTGGCGCAGGAGATTACGGAAGACAATTTGTTAATATATTTGGCGGGGAAATTAATATAAATTCATTTATTGATAACAGCGTAAAAAAACAAGGAACAAACATCGCCGGATTACCGTGTGTTGCCTTATCGGCTGTGGAACTAAAGCAAAATGAAGGAATAATAGTGACCATGTCGCAAATTGCCAGAACGGCTCCTGTCCAACAATTGTTGCAACTAGGATACAAGAGAAATGTAGATTTTTTCATTATAGAAGAATTTATCTCCGTATATCATGTTTATAAGTATAATAAGGTATACTTTTCATCTATATCCTTTTTGCCAAGTACGGCATGTAATTTGAAATGTAGATATTGCTTAAATTTTAATCCATTTGCAAAGAAGTTTTATGTGAGGAAATGGGAAGATCTAGTTGAAGATGTTGATTTGTTTTTCTCGTGCGTAGATAGAATTATGCTTTTCCATGTAAGCGGAGGAGAGCCTTTGCTTTATGCACATACGGCTGATATTATAGAATATATTGATGGAAAATATGGAGATAGAATTGACACTTTAAGAACAGTTACTAATGGAACGGTTGTTCCGACAGATGAAGTTTTGATAAAATTAAGCAGATGTGATCTTGAGATAGTTGTAGATGATTACAGGGAAGCGGTGCCGGAATACAATGATAATTTTGACAGATTAATAAAGAAATTAAAAGAATATAATATTAAGTATTATATTAATAGAGTAGATTCTTGGATTGATTTAGCGCCAGAAAGGACTGATTATGCAAGTATGACGGAGGACTGGCTGCTAAGGCATCGGGAACAATGTGGTCAGTCTTGGCAGGAATTAAGAAATGGGAAAATTTATAATTGTAATTATGCAGCGTATGCAACTGTTGCCGGAATTGCAGGGGAAGAGGATGCAGAGGAAGCATATGACCTGCGTATGTACGATGAGAGCAAGCAAAAGGAATTGATAGAGTTTAGATTGGGATATAGCCAAAAAGGATATACAAATTTCTGTAAAAAATGCCGTGGATTTAAGACAGAAAATAATGAGGAGGTAAAGCCTGCAATACAGGCGTAGAGGAAGATGGTAAAAACTATAGAATCATTTTATTCACCGATTAGAATCTCAGATTTAGTGGGGGGGGGGTAGTGAGCTATCACGAGACGATTTAGGATTTATTTGTGGTGTTATTAAGAAATATGAACCCAAAAACATTGTGGAAATAGGTGTAAGTACAGGATGTACAAGTGCGGTTATCTTAAAGTGTATAGAGGAATTGGGACTGGAAAGTGAACTGCATTCTATAGACTTGGCATTAAAGTGCCATTTGAATGTGGAGAAGGAATGCGGCTATAAACTTAAGGAAGCTTTTGCGTTTTTGGAAAAAACAACCAATGTGCATTTGATGCTGGGAAAAACGATTGCGGAAAGAATAGATGAAGTAGTAAAACATGGGAAAATTGACTTGTTGATTTTAGATACAACGCATTATTTGCCAGGTGAATTGTTGGATTTTTTAGTGTGCTATCCATATATGTCTGAAGAAGCAGTAGTTATTGTTGACGATTTAGCATTTGCGCATATTGGAGAAAGCAGGAGTGCAATTGCAACACCAGTATTGTTCAGTGCAATTGCGGCAAAGAAATTATTGCCTGAAAAGTGTGCAAAATTGAATATGGCAGGATTTGTTTTGGGTAGAGAAACAAAGCAATATATAGAGAATCTTTTTTATGCATTGGGCATGCCTTGGTCATATGACATAGGCGAGAAAACCATGGAAGAATATAAAGAAAAAATATATAAAAACTATGATAAAGATAGTATACTTATTTTTGATAATGTGCTTGAGTTACAACAAAGAACTTTAGAGAACATGAAAAAAGCGCCAATAAAATTGAGAGAACTATTGATAGAATTAGATAATAAAAAGGAAATACTAATTTATGGGGCTGGGGCAAGGGGAACTGCTTTGAAGAAATTTTTGGAAGATAGAGGATACACAATAAAAGGGTTTGTAATTTCAGACGGCAGGGATAAGAAAGTAAGCTTACAACAGGATTTGATATATAATTTATCAGAGGTAAAAGATGATGCGGAAAAATATAACATATTGGTTGCGCTTGCAGATCAAACTGTGCGGAAACAGTTGAAAGAAGCTGCAATAGATTATATTGATATTCCTAATTACCTGTTTCCCTTTATAAAAAGATATGCAGAGTACCTATATACATAAGGGAAATTAATAATAAGATTAATATGAGGTGTATTTATGAGAATAGCTATATGGGGGGCTGGATATATTGGCGGAAAACAGCTTGTTGCATTGGGAAGGGATAAAGTGGATTTTTTTATTGATAGTAATCCCAAAAAATGCAGCGGGTTGTTTTGCGGGAAAAAAATTGTTCATCCTGACGAATTAAGTACATGGAGCGACTTATTTGTATATGTACCATATAACTTTTATAATGAAATAAAGGCATCGTTAGTTGCACACGGATTAGTTGAAAAAGTAAATTTCTGTAAGTATGATGGTAAAAACGGAATAGATGAAGTGATTTTGAAAAAAGACTTGGAAAGGGCTTTACAGGAACTTGAAGAAAATAAGGAAAGAATGCTGAATAGTGTTATTTTTTGGGGATGGAATTTCTTCCAAAAAAGCAACTATAAGTCTTTTTTTATGAGGATGCGGCAGACAGGATTTGATTCGCAAATATGTGTGGTTGGTGAAAATGTATGGAATAAGAGGGAACAGGCAGAAAAGGAAAATGAAGTGGCTACAATTATTGCCCCCCTAAATTTTGATCGTGATATACATTTAATAAACAGCCAGATTAATTATAGCCAACTTCATGTGATAGAAGAAATAGAAAAGCTTAACGATGCGGCAAAGGCAGCAATGAACATATATGGAATTTCACACAGGGATGCACTTTCTGAGATTTATTATTTATTATATTATGCTGAAAAAGTTATACATGAAGTGAAGCCGGCTTTAGTGATTCTGGAATCTTCAAGAGCTGTCAGAAGTTATGTGCTGGCGTATGTGTGTCAAAAATATGGTGTAAAATACTTATATTCACATCCGGGACATTTCCCTGGAACATATATATTTGATTCCTTAGGAGAATCAGGCTGCAGCGTACCAAATATAAATTCTGAAAAATTTAGTCGTCTGCCAGTGGACCAAAGTGATATCGCTAAAGCGTGCGAGATTTGGAAATATTTATATGAATCAAAGGCAAATAGAAAATGCCAGCCTAACATTGATTTGACAGAAATATTGGAGAGAAAAATAAATAAACAGAGACCAACTATTCTTTTTGCAGCACATGTTGATTCAGATAATGTACCGTACACAGAGCATGTGAGAAAATATTTTTCACCGATGTTTGCAACTTCGATTGATGCAGGCGTTTATCTTTCGCATATTTGCAAGAAGAATAATTGGAATTATATCTACAAACCGCATCCGCTGTCGATTAATGAGCAGATTCCTGATTTGCTGGCGGAAGGATCGATTTATTTGGAGCAGGCAAATATAAATGATTTGATTGATCGTTCAGACGTTGTCGTGACGGTTCAATCGTCTGTTAACTACGTGGCATTAATTCGCAGTAAGCCAGTCGTAATGCTTGGATATAACGTTATTAATGGCAAAGGATGCACGTATGAAGTTTATGTAAAAGAAAATATAGAAAAGATTCTTAAGCATGCTATGGAACAAGGATTTACGCCGGAACAGAAAGAGGCGTTTCGCAGGCATATAGCACAAAACTTTAAATATTATCTATATGATGATTTGTCGGAACGCGATATTCGATATGGAAAGAGTGTTCCTGGATGTATAGATGACTTCTTTTCTCTTGAAAAGTATATAAAGAAGTAAAAAATGATATTTTAGGAAAGATTGGTAACGGCAATGAAGACAGTGGCATTTGTTCCAATAAAACTTAACTCGCAGAGATTACCACATAAAAATATACTTCCTATTGGAGGACATCCGTTGTGCTGGCATATTATTCATTCACTTATCAATGCCAAAGGGATTGACGAGGTGCATGTGTATTGCAGTGACGAGGCGGTTAAAAATTTTATTCCCAGGAAAGCTGTATTTACAAAAAGACCGCAATATCTGGACGGCGATATGGTAAAGGGATTCGAGATTTACAAGAGTTTTATCGATGAAGTAGATGCAGATGTCTATATTCTTGCACATACCACATCCCCCTTCATAAAGGTATCTTCTATTGAAAATGCCTTAAATCACATTATGAGCGGGGAAAATGATTCGGCATTTTCGGCGGAACGCATTCAAACCTTTGCATGGTACCAGGGAAAGCCGATTAATTATGATTTACATGATGTGCCAAGGACTCAGGATATGGAGCCTGTGTGGATTGAGACAAGCGGCTTTTTTATGTTTAAAAAAGAAATTTTTACAGTTCATGGCCGGAGAATCGGTTTCCATCCATATATTCAGGAAGTGTCGGGAATGGAAGCAATTGATATTGATGAGAAAAAGGATTATGATATGGCGTTAAAGCTATTTGAGGTAGAGGGAAGTGGAGAAGAATAAATTGACGTTAATTGCAGGTCCATGTGTAATCGAAACGGAAGAGAATGTGATGCTGATTGCGGATTCTGTCAGAAAAATGGCAGAAAAATTGGGGGTGGAATATTATTTTAAAGCCTCTTTTGATAAGGCAAACAGAACAAGCATCGAGTCATACCGGGGACCGGGGATTGAAGAGGGGCTAAAGATTCTTCAGAAGGTGAAAGAAAAGTATAATCTGAAAATTGCCACAGATATACATGAGCCTTGGCAGGCTAATGAGGCGGCAAAGGTGTGCGATATCATTCAGATTCCGGCTTTTTTATGCAGGCAGACAGATCTATTAGTGGCAGCCGCTAAGACAGGAAAGTTAATTAACGTCAAAAAGGCGCAGTTTTTAGCGCCGTGGGATATGAAAAATGTGGTTAAAAAGTTAGAAGAGTCCGGTAATAATCATATTATGCTGTGCGAACGGGGAACCACATTTGGATACAATACATTAGTGGTAGATATGACGGGTATCGTAGAAATGAAAAAGTTTGGATATCCGGTGGTGTTTGATGCAACACATAGTGTTCAAAAGCCGGGAGGTAAAGGAACTTCTACAGGGGGAAACCGGGAGTATGTGGAGTATCTGGCAAAAGCGGCGGTTTCGTGCGGAGCAGACGCACTTTTTATGGAAGTACATCCGGAACCTGATCAAGCGCTTTCGGATGGAGCGAATATGGTAAAATTAGATGCGCTGGAAGGAATGCTGCAAAGAATTATTCGTGTTTACAGGGCTGTACATGAAACAGGAGAAAATAATGGATAAGCTGACAGAAGCAAGGCGGGTTTTTGATCTGGAAATAAATGCATTGATGAAAACAAGAGACGCTTTAGATGATACATTTGTAGGCATACTGGATTTGATTATCTCCTGTACAGGAAAAGTGGTAGTGATCGGGATGGGAAAGCCAGGGCATATTGCAGGCAAGATAGCGGCAACATTTGCCAGCCTGGGAACTCCGGCGTTTCATTTACATCCGGCAGAGGCGATGCATGGAGATCTTGGAATGATATCCTCCAACGATATTGTCATTGCAATCAGTTATAGCGGGGAAAGTGAGGAAATTGTTAAGATATTGCCAAATATCAAGGTTATAGGAGCTAAGTTGGTGGCAATCACGGCGAATGTGGATTCGACGCTTTCTACGGAAGCTGATATCGTACAGGTGCTGCCACGGTTTGATGAAGCATGTTACTTAGGCTTAGCGCCCACATCGAGTACCACGGCTGAACTGTGCTATGGAGATGCCTTGGCTGTTGTGGCAAGTATCGTATATGGTTTTCGTGATGTTGATTTTGGAAAGTTTCACCCGGCTGGCTCTCTGGGGAAAAAATTAATTCTCCGTGTGGAGGACTTGATGGTAACCGACAGTGATAATGCGGTTATACAAAATGACAGTATGCTGGTTGAAGCAATTGTGGAATTAAGCAAAAAAGGACTTGGAATAGTATCTGTAATAGACGCATCAGGAAACCTTCAAGGGGTAATTACAGATGGGGATTTGAGAAGACAATTGGAAAAAGGTGTTGATATTTACAGCTTACATACGCAGAATGTTATGAGCAGGGGACCGGTTACGATTGAAAGAGGAAAGATGGCAGTTGAAGCGTTACGTTTAATGAAAGAGAAGAATGTTTCGGCAGTTCCGGTAGTAGTAGGAAATAAGGTGGTTGGTACGATTATGTTGAGATTTATAGTTGATGCCGGGATTATACTATAGTGTTTTAGGAAGAGGAGCGTTATGAGTTTTAAATTGTTGGTAATGGATGTGGATGGAACTCTGACAGATGGGAAGATATATATTACAGAAAAGGGAGAAGCATTTAAGGCGTTTGATGTGAAAGACGGGTATGGGATTAAAAACATACTGCATAATATCGGGATGAAATCGGCAATTATTACTGGAAGGATATCCGAAATAGTTGAAAGGCGGGCGCAGGAGCTGGAAGTAGACTGGGTGTATCAAGGTGTGGCAGATAAAAGGGAGTGTTTACAAAATTTAATGGACAAGCACAGGTACACGAAGGAAGAAGTAATATATGTGGGAGATGATCTGAACGATTTGGAATGTATGCAGATGGCAGGATATAGCTGCTGTCCAGCAGATGCACATGAGAGGATAAAGGAAATAGCAGATTATGTGGCAGGTAAATGTGGGGGAGCTGGCGCCGTAAGAGAAGTGATTGATATGCTGAATGCGAAAGAATACCGAGAGCAAGGAGGGCTGAAATGATAGACGTTTCTATTGTAATGCCTGTGTATAAAAAGGAAAAGTATCTGGCAGAAAGTATAGAAAGTATTCTGCATCAGACATTTTCAAACTTTGAATTAATCTGCATTAATGACTGTTCTCCAGATGGATGCTTAAAGATTTTGGAAAAATTTGAAAGTTTGGATAATAGGATTAAAATCATATGCAATGAACAAAATCAAGGGGCGGCATATTCGAGAAATGTTGGCATTGCAAGTGCGGTTGGTGAGTATATCATTATTTTGGATGCGGATGATATATATAATGAAAATCTTCTTTTACGCGCATATAACAGGTGCAGGAAAGAAGATTTGGATATTGTTTTATTTGACTACAAAAAGTACAACGAAAAGTCGGGTGATGAGATGGCATGTACGATGCCACTTCCGATGAAGAGGAAGTGTACTGGGGTATTCAGCAATTCTGATATTGAGAGTTTCTCATTTCAATTATGTCCGACCGGTCCGTGGATTAAAATGTATAGAAGAGACTTTTTGATCAAAAATAACCTTTATTTTCAGAGCCTGCAAAATTCTAATGATGTGTTTTTTGGTAAAATGGTTTTTTTGAAGGGAAAGCGTATAGGATATTTAGAAGAGAGTTTGGTCAAATATAGAGTGAATGCTGATTTCCAGATATCAAATGATAAGAGATGGGCTGCCGTTAATTTTATGAAGGCAATGCTGGAAATAAAAAAGGTAATGGATAAAGAAAACCTATATGAAAGGAATGTGAAAAGTTTTAATACTTATGCATTTAATATTGCCTTGATGCATTTTTTTTGTGCTGGAATCGAAAATAGAAAAGAGATGTATGAAGAGATAAGGAATGGATTTTATACATTATTTGGAGAAAACGGTAATCATGCAGCTTTCATGAATAAGCATTATTTTTATTGGCTGCAGGAATTTGTGAACCTTCCAGCAGATCAGCATGAGCAGCATGCTGTTAATAATGAGTATAAATATATTTTTTGTTTTGAAGAAAATAAAATAGAAAAACTTAGGAGATATATTGATAAGAAAAAATGTAAAGTTGTGTTGTGGGGATATGGAAAAAAAGGAAAACTTCTGGCAGAAGAGTGGAAAAAAACGTCATTAAGATTAGATTGCATAGTAGATATTAACTTTGCCCGGTTTGCAGATGCGGATGTTATGCCGCCTGATGCAATAAAGGAGGACAAGTGCATTATTTTGGTTCCTACAGCAGCATTTGTCGAAGATATTTTAAGGTTTAGAAATAATACAAAGTATAAAGCCAGCGTGCTTGACCTGCAGTCATATTTTACGTATGGGTTTGAACTAGAGGAATGTATTTTCGGAGATACAATTTAAATGAATGAGGTTTGTTAGAAAAGGAGATCAAAAATGCAGTGCAGTATTTGTGATGGCAATCGTATTGAAGTGACCTATGAGGGAGTTATTAGAGATGGAAAAGTAGGTAATTTGTTTAAAAATAAAGTGCAGATGTATAAGTGCCTGGATTGTGGGACAATATGGCATGATCATTTGCAGGAGGACTATGGTTCCTTTTATGAAAGCGAGGAATACAGGAAAGGATTAGAAGGAACATCTGAGATCTGCGTTTTTTATAAAATGCATGACAGAGAGAGCATGGACAAATTTATATATACGGGTACAGAAATTTACCGTGATAAAATTGTTGCAGACATAGGTTGTGCGGGGGGGGGGGCATTTCTTGATTATATAAATACAGTGTCTAAAGAAGTGATAGCAATAGAACCTTCAGATTTATATAGGAGGGAAATGGAAAAGAAGAAATTTGTAACTTTTGCTTATGCGAAGGATGCAATAAAAGTCTATAGTGGGAGAGTAGACGTTATTGTTTCTTTTGATGTGATTGAGCATGTTCAAGACCCGGTTGAATTTATAGTGGATGCCAGTCAGCTGTTAAGTAAAAACGGAAGGGCATACATAGGAACTCCGACTGATGCGCCGGTTATGAGGGAACTGTTAGGGGCAGACTATGAATCGTTCTTATTTAGTACACAGCATCCATGGGTTTTAGGCAAAGGAAGTTTTTCTGCGATTGCCCGGAAATGTTCTATTACACAGTGGAATTGCAAATTTTATCAAAGATATGGTTTGGGAAACATGATATATTGGTTAATTAACAGAAAGCCTGGGCAGCATAAGCAGTATGAATTTATATCAAAAAGTTTGAATGAGCATTGGAAAGCAGAGCTTGAACGAAAAGAAATGAGCGATTACATCGTATTTGAGTTCGAGAAATGTGATAATTCATAATTGCTATTCCAGTAACAATAGATTATGTAAGAAGGATTAGAAAAGAAAGTACAGCTGTGGTAGAATCGATAAGGAAGTAAAATCGCAATATGAGGAGGCGGAAAAGCAGCATGAAAGAAACCGTAAATGTAGTGGATATAGTTTCTCAAATCAAGAGTGACATACAAAAGAAGACGGGAGAAATACAGCAGAGTGCGGTTCCCCCTGTTGGAAATCGCGTGCAGAAGACTTCCTATAAAGGGATTGCTGAACGTGTACGTGATAAGGAAGAGATTATAATTGTTGGTGCGGGAAGTTACGGAAAAAAATTATACGAAATCTTTAAGGCAAATGGCATTGAAAGTGTTCAGTGCTTTGCTGATAACTCATCGGCAAACTATGTAAATGGCGTCTATGATAAAAGAGTCATTTCAATTGAAGAGGCAGTAAAAGAGTATAAGGAAGCGTATTATATAGTGACACCTAAATATTATTTAATGGAGATCATTAGACAGCTTGTTTTTCAAGGGGTTTCGATTAATAAGATAGATATTTATGGGGGATTTTGATAATGTTACGTGCGGCTATTTATAGGAAAGTACAATAAAGATATATGAGGCAGCTTATTGCATTGACGTAAAGAAGGAGGAAAATCGTATGAGTGACGTATTTGATGAATATGTTTCACTGGGATGGTATTGTGGAACAGCAGCTTCAATGAGCAAACACGGACTTAGAAGCAATTCCGGACCTTTTGATTGGGGGTTTTCTGAATTGGGGGGGGGGTTACAGTGTTTGGATAACGATTTCGAGGGATTTCTCGATAGAAAGAATTTGGAATGTCTGCAAGATCGGGAGAAGGCATTTCAAGATGTAAGATATGGTTTGCGTTTTATACATGATATTAAAAATGATTTGGAGAATGATTATGATGAGATTTATGACAAGTATATGCGGCGCATAGAGCTCTTTAGAAAGAAAGTGCTCTCTGGAATGCGAATTTGTTACATAAGAGCAGTCTGGAATGCTGAAGAATTGTCTTATATAGTCGAAAATGAAGAGTATATTGTTTCGCTTATTCAAAAAGGTAATGCAAATAATGAAATTATTTTTTTGATACCAGCGTATATAAAAGTGCCGGAAAATTTTAAATTTATTTCTTTTAAATTAAATATTACTTGGTATGATGGAGGAACTGCAGAGAAACTCAGAAATCTATTTGATACTAATAATGAGATTGTATCATTTTGCATAGAACATTTTGATAAAGAAAAAAGAGAAAGAAATATACTTTTTGATATGCAAAAAGTGAAGAGATGATTTAGGAAACAGAATAGTATGGATAAGTGTGTGGAAAGGATGACAATATGAAAGAAAAAATAAATGTTGTATATATAACAGATGAAACGTATGCTATGCCGACTTGTGTTTCAATTGTTTCGGCGATTAAGAGTGCAGGAGAGGATGACGCGCTGGATTTTTGGGTGCTATGCAACGAGGTGACAGATGAATCGAAAGCCAAATTTAAAAATCTTTGTATTGACAATGATGATATTAACGTGCATATAATTGAGGTCCAAAATGAAGAGTATGTAGAGTTGGCACAGAGCTGCTTAACTTTTCCATATATACATGTATCTTCAGCAGCATTATTTAAATTTAACCTGCCATCAATATTAGCAAATTTGGAAAAGGTGATATATGTAGACGGGGATACATTGATTAGAAAAAGCTTGAATGAATTGTATAACTGGAACATTGAAGATGTCTGGGTTGCAGCGGTAGATGATGCAATAGACAAAATTAGAGGGGGGATATATTCATCAAGAGTAGGGAGAACATATTTTCACTATTTTAACAGTGGCGTTATGCTGCTTAATTTAGAAAAGATGAGAAGAGATAAAGTGACGGAAAAGCTGATTGATTATAGAATAAATAGAAAAAATTATTTTATGGATCAAGACGCTTTAAATGCTGTGCTTAAAAAGAAGAGCAGTATTTTGCCGTATACGTATAATTTTATGTCGACAATTACTGACAACCTGGATTTAGAAGGAATTATAGAGGAGTTTAAGCTGGACAATAAAATATCTTTGGAACAATTTATCGATTCGGTGGTTATAATTCATTTGACAGATGTAAAAAAACCGTGGGTATATAATATACCGTGGTATACAGATATTTTTATGAAATATTATAACATTAGTCCGTATAAGAATACTAAACTAGATTTGAAATCGCCATTAAAAGTTTTAGAGGACAAGAATCAATTATATAAAAAAAGTATTAAGGTTTTGCAAAAACAATTAGAAAAATCTCAATTAATGAATCAAAAATTGCTTGGGCAGAATGTGCAGAATCAAGCAGGAATAGATTGCTTATGTTGGAACGTTATAAAAGGACATAAAATAGCGTTGTATGGGGCAGGAAAAAGAGGACGTAGAATTTATGCCAGTATAAACGAAAATAACTGGTGTGATATTGTGTTATGGTGTGATAAAAATCACAAGGCGTTCGAAGAGGGGATTGATTGTCCCGAGAAATTGGAAGAAGCTGAGTTTGATTATGTATTGATTACAATTGTTGACGAAGTTATTGCGTTGGAAGTTAAATTAGAGTTGGCAAAAAACTATCGCATAGATATTAGCAAGATTCTAACAATTTATACATAGGCAGGGAAGGTTTATGAAAGAGATTCAAACTTTAAATGAAAGTATAGTCAATAAAGTCAGTGATGAATATAGCCTTTATAAAGGGAGGGAGAGGGCTTTGGCGGATAAGTATCTGTCCGAAGCGTTTTTGTGGAGTCCTGAAAAAAGGCAAATCAAAAAAGTGGCTATGTTTTACTATAGACTGTCAATAGGCGGCGCGCAGAGGGTGATTGCTCTTTTGACGCCGATGTTCATTGAATTAGGATATGAGGTTACTTTTATTACCGAAAGTGTTGAAGAGGATTTTGCTTATAATCTGCCTGAGGGAGTCAGAATTGTTACAATTCCATCAGAAACCTCGGTTTTAGGCACGGGAAATTATTGTGTGAGAGCTAGGAAACTGCAGGAAATCATAAACGAAGAGAAGATAGATGCTGTCTGTTACCATGCGTCGTCTTCGCGTATCTTGTTATATGATTTGTTAATGTTTAAACTGAATGGAATTAAATTTATTGCCATAAAACATGAAATGTTTTCACAATATATGGCGTACAGATCGGATATATTGTATACACAGGAAAAGGTGTTCTGCTTGTTAGACAGATTGGTGGTTTTAAGCCAAGATGAAATGAATTTTTGGAATATTTTGGGAGTAAAGACAGAACATATAGATAATCCAATGGGAGAGTACATGCTGTCCGGGAAAAAGGGTGAAGGAAACTATATTTTATGGCTGGGGCGGCTGGAAAAAATTCAGAAGCAGTGTATGGATATTGTCTTAATCATGAAGGAAGTTGTGAAAGAGGCGCCGGATGCAGTTCTGAAAATATATGGTAATGAAGTAAGCGCGGGAATAGTCAGAGAACTCTCAAAAGCCATCGAAAAAGAAAAACTCGAAAATAACGTGATGTATTGTGGATATGTAAATGAAAACATTGCCGAGGTATATAGTAATGCTTCTGTTTTTTTGGTGACATCATCTTTTGAATCGTTTTCGCTTACAATTTTTGAAAGTAAGAAGAGCGGAATCCCGCTTGTAACTTATGATATGCCGTATTTATCGCTTTTAAAAGAAAAAAAGGGGTTTATAGCTGTTGAGAATGATAACACCAAGGCGGCAGCAGATGCGATTGTTAAATTATTAAAAGATGAAAATTTAAGAAAACGTTTATCACAGGAAGCAAAAGAAAGTATTGCCGAATTCAGTAATGAAAAAGTTAAATACAAATGGAAAGATTTATTTAATAATCTTTCTGAGAACATGAATGTGAAAAGTGAAATGTATGCGGCAGAGGACATGGCTACTATTTTACGAACGATATTGTACCATTATCATAAAGGTGTGAGTGGAGGGAGAAATAAAACACCGGAGCGAGAGAATACAGCTTCTGATATGGCAGCTGTAATAAAGTATTATATAGATAAGAAGAATATGCCGATTGCCATATATCCGTTTGGGAAAATAGGACAATATGTAAAAGAAATATTGAATGAAAAGCTGAATATAAAAGAAATATTGATTGTAGATAATAATTTATCGAAAATTGATGAAGAAATTAAGAGTATCGATGATTTGAAAGAGATGGATTGTACACAATATTTGTTTTTTATATGCAGCAGCAGCGTTAAATATCATGAAGAAATAAGAAGAGCAATTCAAGAAGTGGCGCCGCGTGACAATCTGGTGGATTTATTCCCGTAAAATTATAATATAATAATATTTTTGAAAGAGGAGAGCATAGAATGCAGAAAAATAGAATTGCATTGGTGATTCATAGATATGGACTAGAAGTCAACGGAGGGGCAGAGCGAGAATGTAAGCTATTGGCAGAACATCTTACAGATCAATATGAAGTTGATGTTTTGACAACATGCTCAATGGGGATAATTCCTTGGGACAATCAGTATGAGGAGGGAGTTCATAAGGAAAATGGCGTTAATGTAATGAGGTTTAAAGTCGAGTGCGCGGATGAATTTCCAAGTGGTTCTATTGAGCGTATTGGTCCATATTCCCCCCAACTGATAAAGTATCTTAAGCAGAATTATTCTATATATCAGGGAATTATACTTATGACGTATAATTATTACCCGACTTATGCCGGTCTTAGGCTTAAGCTGCCTAATGCAATATTTCTACCTACTATGCATGATGGAATCTCGGCCAGGCAGGAATTATATAAAGATATCTTTAAATGGCCAAAGGCAATATTGTACAATAGCATAGAAGAAAGACAATTTATTGAATCATATTTTAAGGTTACCAATCTTCCATCGGCAGTTACCTGCTATGGAATTGATATAGGAGAAAACAAGGATGAATGGCAAGCAAGTCGGGAAGAGAAATACATTGTTTATGCCGGGAGAATAAGCAATAGCAAAAACTTTAATGAATTGAACGAGTATTTTCTTAAATATAAAGAAAAGAATCCGTCTGATTTAAAGCTCTTTGTTCTGGGGAAAATAGATAATGGAATGCTTATTAAGCATCATGACGATATTGTGTTTAAGGGATTTGTTACGGAGAAGGAAAAGAATGATTATATAAAAAATGCGTATTTATTGGTTCTCCCTTCTAAGAATGAGAGCCTTTCAATTGTTGTTCTGGAAAGTTTTTTGCATAGAAGACCGGTATTGGTAAACGGATTATGCGATGTTCTACGGGGGCAGTGCGTAAGAAGTAATGCAGGGTTATACTATACAAATTATGAAGAATTTGAAGCAGAGCTGAATTACTTATTATCCCATGAAGAAGAATGCCGGGAAATGGGAAATAATGGATGTGATTTTGTTGAAAAGCAATATTCTTGGAATAAGGTAATTGAAAATGTTAGTTTTCTTATAAATGAAATAAATTATAAGCAGAGTTTTGGTGAATAAGAGATTTTAGGAGAAATAAGATGCTATTCAATTCTATAGATTTTTTGCTATTTTTTCCTGTTGTGGTTATGATTTATTATATTATTCCACAGAGAATCAAATATATATGGCTATTGGCGGCAAGTTATTATTTTTATATGAATTGGAATGTAAAATATGTTTTGCTTTTATTTTCATCTACGATAGTCACATATGTATGTGGTCGGCTCATAGGCGGGATTGAAATAAAAAAAATCGACAAGAAAAGGGCAGAGATATATAAAAAAATTTCCTTAATGGGATGTTTATTGATTAATTTGGGCATATTATTTATCTTTAAGTATTATGGATTTTTTGCAAATAGTATTGGCAATTTGCTGATACAATTGCGTATCGAAGCCAGAATGCCGCAATATGATATTATTTTGCCAGTTGGAATTTCTTTTTATACATTTCAAGCGTTGAGTTATACGATAGATGTATATAGAGGGGAAATATATGCAGAAAAAAACTTTTTGAAATATGCGCTATTTGTTTCTTTTTTTCCACAACTGGTTGCAGGACCCATTGAACGATCAAAAAATTTGCTAAAGCAGTTAGGTAAAAATGGGAAATGTAGTTCACGTCAGATTAAAGAAGGGTTATTTTTAATGCTGTGGGGCTATTTTTTAAAGATTATTATTGCAGATAGAGCGGCAGTCATAGTGGACAATGTGTATAATAATGTTGGAATATATGGAGGATGGTATTTAATAGCGGCTACTTTTCTTTTTGCGATGCAGATCTATTGCGACTTTGCAGGGTATTCTACAATTGCAATGGGTGCCGCCAAAATACTTGGCATCAATTTAATGGAGAATTTTGATGCGCCATATCTCTCAAAGTCAGTATCGGAATTTTGGCGTAGATGGCACATTTCTCTGAGCAGCTGGTTTAAAGATTATCTATATATTTCGCTTGGGGGGAATAGAAAAGGGAAAATCCGAAAATATATTAATTTGATGATTGTATTTTGTGTTAGTGGGTTATGGCATGGCGCTTCGTGGACGTTTATACTATGGGGAGGAATAAATGGATTTTTCCAAGTAGTTGAAGATGTGCTAAAAGAAATAAAAAACAAGTTTTTTTCTGCGCTGCCTAATAGAAAGGAAAATCGATTAGGTACTAGTATTTTAAAAACAGTGGTTACATTTTGCCTGGTAGATTTTGCGTGGATTTTTTTTAGAGCGGATACGATGCAGACTGCAATTGATGTGGTTAGGAGCATGGTACAGGTTCGGAATATGGGAATTATTTTTGATGGATCACTGTTTGAGCTGGGCTTAGAAAGATATAATGTGTGGATTTTATTAATAGCATTATTAATTTTATTACTGGCAGATATCGTAAAATATAAAGGTGTATGCATTCGAGCTAGAATATTGGCTTCAGAAGGGTGGTTCCAATGGGGAATTATTATTCTTTCCTTTTGGTTTATTTTAATGCTTGGAATTTACGGGGTAGATTATGATACCGGTCAGTTTATTTATTTTCAGTTTTAGCTGTGGGGATTAAAGTTATGTACAAAGCAAATACTCTAATAAAAAGGATATTTAAGGTAGCTGTAATACTGATTTTAGGATTTTGGATTCCTTTAAAGGTATTAAATTTTGCATTGGTTGACGATGTCAGATCGTACACCAGGGTGATGCTGCATGAAATGTATACGCAAGAGGAGAATATCGACGTTTTATTTATAGGTTCATCACATTGCTATAGAACTTTGAATCCAGAACTAATCGATAAAATATGGAGCAAAAATACATTTAATGGGGGTACATCGAGCCAATGTCTGGATGGTTCATATGCTATTTTAAATGAAGTGGCAAAGAATAACGATTTAGAGACGGTATATTTAGAGATGTTTTACACGCAAATGGGGGGGGTTTATAGTGATAGAACTCAGTTGACACTTACTTATATAATTTGTGATTATTTGAAACCTTCTATAAATAAATATTCATATATGCTTAGTGCGGTGCCAAAAGAAAATTATATTGAAAGTTTTATTTTAGCGCGAAGAAATTGGAAAAGGATTTTTGAAAAGGGGTATATGAATAATCTGATCGAAAAGAAATTGAGTGAAGAATATAAAAGCTATCAATATATAGACAATGGGGTTGAAGAATATTTGGGGAAAGGATATGTTGCGAATTATAATTCTATTGAAGGAGGCTATATAAGTGATGGTATTTTTTCTCCAACAAGGGCATTATCAGAAGATGATATAAAATATATAAAAAAAATAAAAGCGTTGTGTGATAAGAAGGGGATAAAACTTGTTTTATTTTCGGCGCCGATGCCGGATTTTCGATTATGTGCCGCTGAAAATTATGATAGTTATGTGAATGAACTTAATCAATTGGCGTCAGATTTAGATTTTGAATATTATGATTTTAATTTGTGTAAAAGTGAATTCTTAAGTTTAGCAGAAACAGATTTTTATGATGATCAACATTTGAATAATTTAGGCGCCGATAAATTTAGCCGCAGTTTTGCAAAATTTTTCATGGAGAATAATTACTCCGCCTGCCTGTATGAGAGCTATGCGGAAAAAGTGAATCATATGGAAGACATTCCGCTAGGGGTTATTGTGAGCAAGGAAGAGGCAGAGTTGAAATTCGAAACTGTAATACCAAGAGAGATGACTCTTTGCTATGAAGCACAGGTTGAGACAGAAAATGATGTAAGACTTTATAAAGGGGATGGAGGAAATTTTTCTATCCCAATAGATTTGGATAAAAATAACAAGATAAATATTGCGCTTTATTATGGCGAAAACAATCAAAGTTTATGTACAAAATATGTTTATGAAGTGGGGGGAAAATGATGAAAATAACCTACAATTCAGAATTTGAAGATTTGATTGATTCAATGGAAAAAAAAACAGACAGCAATTTAGAAGCAGGTAAGATGTATGGAGGCGTGCTTGGCTGGAAATCGATTATCAATTTTCCTAAGGGATATGCCTTTTCTTCCAGATTTTTCTTAAAGTCCTTGTATGAGTTAGGGGTAGATGTCCGATACGAATATGCTTACGGACCAGGCACGCCGTTTACACCTGATGAAGCACGTGTGAGCGAAGACCGTGTGCTGCAGGAGATACTGAATAAAAATTTTTTGACAGAAACTGTGCAGGTCCTCTATGGGCAGGGTGATATTTTTTATAAAAATAACGGAAAGTATAAAGTGGGATTTACCATGCTTGAAACAGACGGGGTTCCAAAGGAATGGGTCGCTCAATGCAACCAAATGGATGAGGTATGGGTTCCGTCTAAGTTTAATGTAGAAACGTTTAAGAATAGCGGTGTTAAGGTGCCGGTCAGAATTGTTCCGCTAGGGGTTGATTTGAAACACTATTATCCGGCAAGGGACACGGGGGAACAAAACAGGAGATTTGTTTTTCTAAGCGTATTCGAATGGGGGCGAAGGAAAGCGCCTGAGTTATTGCTAAAGGCATTTAACAGGGCGTTTACAGCACAGGACGAAGTGGTTTTAATCTGTAAGATCACGAATCATAACCCTGCAGTTGATTTGAAGCATGAAATAGATAATCTGGAGCTGAAATCAAGCGGCGGGCAGATAGAGATATTTGAGAATGTGGATTTAACAGAATTTGAAATGGCGGAATTGTATAGGCATGCAGACTGCTTTGTACTTCCCACGCATGGAGAGGGATGGGGAATGCCTATTCTTGAAGCAATGGCATGCGGTCTGCCGGTAATCGCCACAGGCTGGAGTTCCCAAATGGATTTTTTTGACGATGATGCGGGCTATTGCATCAGAGTGAAAGAACTGGTGGAGGCGGATAACACAAATCAATATTATATGGGATTCAATTGGGCGATGCCAGATGAGGAACATTTTGTCCATTTAATGCGGCATGTGCATGAAAACAGGTCAGAAGCAAGGAAAAAGGGAAGACTTGCCAGCGAGCGGGCGAGAAATAAATGGACATGGCAGAATTCTGCTGATATAATATACAATTATATAAAGGATATAAATATATAGATGAAATAAAAACTGGAGGATGGTACTTATGAAAACGGCTGTATTTACGATAGGTTCGAGAAATTATTTTGCATTAGTGAAAACTTTGATGGGATCGCTGGCGGACACAAATCCGCAGTGGGATAGATTTGTAGGAGTTGCTGATTCCCTTCAGTTTTTACAGGAGGATGGATATAAATTGTTGTCAATAGACGACATTGATCTGCCGCATCCTAAGCAAATGGAGTTCAGATACTCAATTATGGAATTTAATACGGCAATCAAGCCATTTATATTTAAAGCTTTATTTAAGAAATTTGGATATGACAGAGTCATATACCTTGATCCGGATATTTTTGTATACGATAAAATGGAGGAACTTGAAGAAGCTTTTGACAGGGGGAGTTCTTTTGTGCTGACCCCTCATTTTACAGGGTTATGGGATGACGATAAAAAGCCGGATGAAGTAAGCATTCTTCTTTCGGGAACCTATAACTGCGGCTTTCTGGGATTGGCAAAATCGGATGAGACCTATGATTTCTTGGAGTGGTGGGGTGAAAAACTGGAAAAACAATGTATTGTTGATATAGAACATGGCATTTTTGTGGATCAAAAATGGGTGGATTTAGTTCCTGGATTTTTTGACAATGTATTTATTTTGAGGCATGAAGGCTACAATACAGCATACTGGAATTTATCACACCGCAAACCGGAAAAAAGGGATGGTAAATTTTATTATAATAACCAGCCTTTGAGGTTTTTCCACTTTAGCGGGTTGGATCCGTCTAATATAGAAAATGTTTCAAAACATCAGAATCGTTACAAGATTGATGAAATTGGGATTACAAAAGAGTTGTTTGAAGATTATGCAGCGGCTGTTTTGTCCAATGATCACGCATCGTACAGGACGATGCCATATGCTTTTGCTACATATGAAAATGGGGATCCTGTATCAGATGCACATAGACATATGTATAAATGTAATAGATGGATTCAAGAAATGTGTGGTGAAAATCCATTTGCCAAAAATGAAATATTTGCAGTCCTTGACCACGGTCAGGTAGGTGGTCCGAGAGTGGGGGGCGATAATCGCGCCGCAAGTGCAGCTCAAAAGAAATTGGATAAGTTCAGAAATTACTTCAGCATTATGAATAAGTGGATTAAGCTTCGCGATGCTGCTGCAAGTATGGAAAAATATTTGGTTGACCATGGCTATACTAAGATTGCAATATATGGCATGGGAGAACTCGGAATGCGTTTGTATGAGACATTAAAAGACTCAGAGCAAGTGAAAATTGTATATGGTATCGATAAATTGATGAAAGCGCCTGTGAAGGGTGTTGAAGTGTACAAGCCGGATGATGAACTGCCGGAAGCTAATGTGATAATAATAAGTGCGACCTTTGACTTTAGCGCAATTAAAAAGTCTATAGCAGATAAGGTGGATTATCCCATTATTTCTTTGGAAGAAGTTGTCATGGGATGTGATGACATATGAAGGGGAGCAAAAGTGAACAATAACGGTAAAGCGATGGATGTAACTTTATTAGGGTATATTAAGTCAGAGCATGGAGTGGGAGAGTCGGCAAGGCATGTTGCCAGTGCGTTAGATAAGACCGGATATAAATGGGATGCATATGATTTTGAAATCAACAATCTGTCAAGGCAACAGGATGAAGCGTTGAATGAAAAGATTACTGAGGAAGTAGACGGTTCTATACTGATTATGAATGTCAATGCAGATCAGACGCCTGTCGTAAAGGAGCATTTACCGGCGGAACAATGGAACCGGGCATACAAAATCGGAATCTGGTATTGGGAGCTCCCTGTATTTCCGGAAAGATGGCTTCCGTCCATTAATTTGGTGGATGAAATATGGGCGCCCACGCGGTTTGTGCAGGATGCGGTTTCAATGAAGGCAAACTGCCCGGTTATATATATGCCGTTACCGATGGAACTTAAAATCCCTAAGGTCATCTCAAGAGAAAAATATGGGCTTCCGAAAGATGCATTTTTGTTTGTAAATATGTATGATACCTTAAGCATGCAGAGCAGGAAAAATCCTACTGCGGTTATTGAGGCATTCAAGAAGACTTTCAGACCGGATGACTTATCGGTAGGACTGGTGGTAAAACTTAATAATTCAAATGTGCTTGAACGAGATTATGAATATTTAAAACAGATTAAAGGGCAATATCAAAATATTTATTTTCTTCCCAAGGTTCTTGATAGAATTGAAGTAAATGAGTTGATTATGATGTGCGATGTTGCGGTTTCGCTGCACAGAAGCGAAGGGCTGGGATTACTGTGTCAGGAGGCTATGTATCTCGGCAAGCCGGTCATTGCAACCAATTGGTCAGGAAACGTCGATTTTATGTCCGACCGTGAGGCTTGTATGGTGAACTATAAACTGATTCATGTGGGTGAGGATATTGGACCATATGAGTCATGGCAGGAGTGGGCGGATGCAGACGTAGACCATGCATCTGAACTTATGGGTAGGCTGTATGCGGATAGAAGTTTATGTGCCAAACTGGGCGAGAACGCGCGTAAACGGATAATGGATGAGTATTCATCAGATACCTGCGGTAAGCGGATGCGAAGCAGAATTGAGTTTATAAAGAACAAATTATTATGATAAAGAAAAAGGAAGAGAGAGATTGTAAAACCTATTATGAAAAAAAGGGCGTTGATTATTGGTGCTGCAGGTTTTGTAGGAAGCTATTTGGCGAAGGAATTATTGACTAATCATAATATGGATGTTTATGCTACAAAGTTATCCCATGAACAGTTAGAGATTGCGGATGCCAATATATATGATTTAAATATTCTGGATAAAGACGAAATCATTAGTCTGTTGTACAAGATCCGCCCGGACTATATTTTTCATCTTGCAGCGCAGAGTTCTGTCAGTGTAGCGTGGAAAAATCCTGGATTGACGGTAGATATTAACGTCAAGGGCTGTGTTAACCTCCTGGATGCGGTGAGAGAATTATATTATAAACCGGCAGTTTTGCTTATTGGTTCAGGTGAAGAGTATGGACATATTAAAGCGGATGAAGTCCCAATTAACGAAGAAAACCACCTCAGACCGGGCAATATTTATGCTGCAACAAAAGTGTGTCAAAATATGATAGCTGCTATTTATTCGCAGGCATACGATATGAATTTAATAATGGTGAGGGCATTCAATCATATTGGTCCTGGGCAGTCTCCTATTTTTGTGGTTTCAGATTTTTGCAAGCAGGTTGCTGAAATTGAAAAGGGAATTAACACGCCAACAATCTATGTAGGAAATCTGGAAGCTAAACGAGATTTTACAGACGTGCGTGATGTGGTTCGTGCATATGCGCTGCTGATTCAATACGGAAAAGCCGGGGAGACATATAATGTGGGAAGTGGACATGCATATGCGATTAGGGAAATTTTGGATTTAATTGTTTCACTTTCAAATGTTGAGATTGAGATAGAAACGGATTCAAATAAAATCAGACCAGTAGATGTTCCGATTATTGAAGCAGATATTACGAAATTAAATGATGTTGCCGGGTGGAGCCCGGCAATATCGCTAGAACAGACAATTAAAGAAACCTTAGCGTATTGGAGAGAAAGGGTATAGGTTCATGGAAGGAATATTTGCGTCAGAAGGGATTACAAAATCAGACCGTACTTTATGTACACCGAGCAATTTCGCCAAAGATCATCTGCTTTATGTACAGGAAGTTGGCAAGCTGGAAAGCCTTGTGCCACATGTGTGTAAGAGAAATAACCTTGATTCATTTCTGATTATGGAAGTGACAAAAGGTAAGGGAAAAATCGTATATGAAAACCAAAGTTTGGAACTTCATGCGGGAGAATGCATTTGGATTGACTGTCACCAGGAATTTGAGCATATTAGCAGTGCGGAGGAACCTTGGCGGCTTGCCTGGGTGCATTTTAATGGAAAGGGCACAGAGGCTTTATATAGGCTTTTCAGAGAAAAAAATGTGTCGATTCATTTTACAGCGGCAGATATGACGTTGGTGCAGGATTTCATATATGAAGTCCATAAGAATGTTAAGGAACATTCACCTGAGATAAAGATTCATGGTATTTTAACACAGCTTATTGTCAACTGCATTTTAATGAAAAAAGATAAAAATGCAATGGAAGAAGTCAGGGAATACATTAATGTCAACTATAGAGATCAAAAGTTACCAAAGGTTCTTACAGAAAGATTTGGTATGGAATCATCAGAAATAGAAAATCTATTTGAAGAAAATTACGGAATCAATATCCGTGATTATGTAATCAACAGAAGATTTAATGCGGCGAAGGAATTACTGCGATTTACAATAAAGCCGCTTACAGAAGTGATTGAAGAGTCAGGAATACAGGACGAGAACTTGTTTTATATCTTATTTCAAAAACATGAAAATATGAGCCCCGAAGAATACAGAAAAAGGTGGGCGCAATGGATTAAGGATTAATTATGGCAGAATGGTACCCTATGGAGAATTATTTAATTGGCGCTGGATTTGACAAACGAGAAAAGGATTCAGCTAGTTCATGGCATTGGGCGGTCCAAAATCATGCATTTCTTGGAATAGATTTGAAAAATGATGACACAGAACATGTTTATCGAATCACATTTGAGCTTTTACCGCCGCCTAACGAAAAGAAAAGAGAGGTAGAAATATATTTAAATCACGTATTGTTAGAGAAAATAACTGCGCCAATGGAATATTGTATGCATTTTGTGGGGCTGCCGGAGAAATTCTATGAGTTGGAGTTTTATTCTGGCGGGCAGTTGATACAGATTTCCAGTGATACAAGATGTTTTGCATTTATGCTGAGGAATTTCAAATTAGAAAAGACTGACGAAAAGCTGGAAGTATCAGAAGAACTGAGAGCGATTCAAAAAAAGCAGACAGAAATTTTGGCAAAGTATATAGAGATATGCAATGAAAATAATTTATCTTATTTTGTTTTTTATGGAACGTTATTGGGGACGGTGAGGCATGGAGGATTTATTCCGTGGGATGATGATATGGATGTTGCTATGCCGAGAGATGATTTTAAAAAGTTTGCCCAGCTTATGGAAGAAAAGGATAGTGAAGATTATTATATTGATACGGTAGAAAATAATGAACAGGTTTTTTATGGAGGATATGCAAAATTCGGAGATAAGAGAACTACTTTTATTTCAAGAAGAAATGCAGCGCAAAAGACAAACCATGGAATTGCCATTGATATTTTTCCAATGGATGGATTCGAAATAGAGGATAAAAAACGGCATAAGCAGCTTCAGGAGATTCAACTTCTCCAAGAGTTAATAATTGTGAAAACATATCATGACCGTGAACTGCTTGGCAGGTCGGTGAGTGATAAACGATGGCGGAAGATCAAATTCTTATCTATATTTTATAGCAGGAAAGAGTTGGCTAAGAAACTTGCATTGGCATTTGAAGAAAACAGACAATCTGATTATGTTGCCATTTTAGCAAGGTATATTAGAGAAGAAAATAGAAAGTTTTATAGAAAAGAGTGGTTTTCCGATGCAGTAGAACTGCAATTTGAAGATTTAAAAGTGAAAGTTCCGAAAGGTTATGCGGAATGTTTAAGGATTGAATATGGAAATTCATATTTGCTATTTCCAAATGAGAATATGTTAAAGAAAAAGCATGGTGGGCTGATCAGCACAAAGATTTCCTTCAGTGAATTTGAAAAACATGTATTATTTCAACCCAAGCCAATTAGAAAGTTAATTATGATTGGGGATTTAAAAATCATAGAACGATATCTGTTAAAGGACAGAAGCGAAAAAGAGAAGGTCTTCATTTTTGACAGTAATAATCACTATGAAGGAATGATGATGAAAGGACATATGGTAATTGGAGCGGAGGACGTGAAGAAATATTATGATGAAAGTTTTACGATTCTAATCTGTTCAGAGCAATTTGAACCTTTCGTAGAAACCATGAAGAAGCATGAAATAAATAATTATTATGTATATATTGATGATTATATGTGGTAGTAACAGCGCATTTGTAAAGGATAAGCAATGATAAAGAAAGAATTGAATTGGAACAGAGTGGCTGTAGTCCTTGTTAACTATAATGGCGAAGAGGTTCTCACAGATTGTGTTAAAAGCCTTGTTGACAACTCAGAGGATGACTTAGAGATTATCATAGTGGATAATGGTTCTGAAGATGCTGCAATGGAGGATGTTGAGAGCCGTTATCCTTATGTGCACACTATCTATATGGGAGAGAATGCAGGGTGGGGTGCAGGATGCAATATTGGAATGCAGACGGCATTTGAGAATGGCGCTGGATATGTGCTGTTACTTAATACAGACACGGAAATAGAAGAAGGAATGATATCGGAATTGTTAAAGTATTGTAATGACAACACTTTGACAATTCCTCGCATTTATAGGGATAAGAATGACAAAGACCGCTCATTATGGTATTCCGGTGGAAAAATTGATTATGAAGCGGCTGATGCAAGACAGACATTATATACATATGATGCGGCGGATGGTTCTCGTAATGAACCCAGAAAGGTAGAATTTGCTACAGGATGCTGTATGATGATCAGCAGAGGAAGCTGGGAAAAAGTTGGGGGATTTGACGAGGAATATTTCTTATATTATGAGGATGTGGATTATTGCATGCGGCTAAAGGAGCAGGAGATTGAAATTCTGTATGTGCCGAAAGCAGCATTGTGGCACAAGGTAGGAGGGAGCGCAGGAGGGGAAATATCGTATATTTCTCAGTATTATACAGTGAGAAACAGGTTGTTTTTTGCTGATAAATATAAGAAGTACTTAAAAACAGATGTAATGGGGATATTGAAAAGAATAATAGAAGAGAGAACGTATTTCACGACTCCGTTCGATAAGAAATATGAGTGGGTGGTTCTGGCTGGCGTTAAAGATTATATGAAAGGAGTGCGCGGTCAGGAAAAGAACTTTATGCATGAAAACTACACGGTAATTAACGGGTTTTACGAAATGGAGCTGGATGAGGGCGGCGGGAAATGGCTGTGGAGCGGAGAGAACGAGGCGGAGATAGAGCTGCATAACTTTGGCACAGATAAGAAAATTTATGAAATTAAAGGAAAAATGCATTTGCCGGAAGGTGTTAAAAGGGATATCGTGAATGTGTATTGTGGTCAAGAGTATGATTGCAGTATTGATGTTATGTTAAATAATTTTTGCTTTCAAAGAGTATTAGAAGCCGGGGAAAAAGTAAGGATAAAATTTAGACTTGAAAAAGAGCAGGAAGATGTGGATGAGAGTTCCCGATCCAGAAGACTGGTATTCGGCATAGGAGATTTGAAGGTGGAGACGAAGACCTTCAAGGGATATGTTCTAGGAAGCGGAACGTATGAGACGGAGAGAGAGAATGGAAATTCCTGGAATTGGATATCAAATAAGAATTTTCATATACGTTTGATCAATGAGCAGGAAAAAGAGAGAGAGGGCGTGCTGCGTTTTACTCTTTTACCGGCGCCAACACGTGAGGATGTATGTGTTGTATTAACGGAGGGGGAAAGCTGTCCGCTTGGTAAATGCAGGGCAGGTCAATATCAGTTTCAGATGCGGTTTGCGCCGTGTGAGGAGAAATTAATTCAATTTTATGCGGAAGAAGAACCAGTTGAAGGGTTTAATGGGGACCCCAGAAGGTTTTTTTACGGAATAAGCAACATACACTTTGAAATAGGATAATGGAGAACCATATGAAATACTATCCGGAGAATGAAGATTCATTAAAAAAGATTATTGATCAGTACGAAGCGGTCAGCTTTGACATTTGGGATACGCTTATTGCCAGAACGGTTTTGCGGCCGGAAGATGTATTTTCTATTGTTGAAAGCCGAGCGAAACAAATGGGAATTGAAGTATTGAACTTTCGTATGTATAGGCATGAGGCTGTATTTCAAGTCGTATGTGCAAATCCTAATATTAGTGAGATATATGATGCACTGCAAAAGGCAGCTGGTATTTCTGAAAGTACAAAGAAAACCTTAATGCAGCTGGAAATTCAGGCAGAGTCAGAGGTGATTGTTCCGCGTAAAAAAATGGTTGAGATATTGAATTACGCAGTTTTACAAGGGAAAAAAGTAAACCTTATTTCTGATATGTATTTGCCAGGCGAGGTAATGGAAAGCTTTTTGAGGCAATTAGGGATTACAGGTTATGAAAAATTATTTATTTCCTGTGATTACAGAAGGCTAAAGAAGGAAGGGCTATATTCCTTTTACAAGGAAAAAGTACAAGCGGAAACATATTTGCATATTGGCGACAACCTTGCTTCCGATCTCCTGGCGGCGGAGCAGTGGGGGATGGATGCAGCCTTCATAAAAAGCGGATATAGATTGCTGGAAGAGTCTGTGTTTGCTGAAATGCTCGACCAGCTAGAAACACATAATGAGAGAAACATGGCAGGGCTTTTTTGTGTCCGCGTATTTAACGACCCATTTATAGAGAATAGACAAATCAAGATTTCGGATGTTGAAGACTTAGGATGGCTTTTTATTGCGCCGATTATTTCAGTGTTTATGCTATGGATGGAAAAGGAAATACGAAAAGAGCATTTTGATGGCGTCCTGTTTGCAGCCAGAGACGGGTATTTAATTCAAAAACTTTACAGGCAGATGCAGAATGATCATTTACATGTCACATTGCCCAAGGGGATTTATCTATTAACATCCAGAGCGTTGTGTACACAGGCAGGAATAGAGGATGAAGAGGATATTTTGTGGCTTGCAACGGTGAAATTTAACGGAACTGCGCAGGAATTATTGCGGTACAGATTTTATTTAAAACCCGAGGAGATTACGCCTTCAAATGGAGCGGCGGAACCTATTACAGAATATGTATTGCAGCATAAGAAAGAAATATTTTTGCGGGCATCAGAAAACCGCAGAAACTACTTATTATATATGAAAAAGCAAGGGATTGAAGAAGGGAAAAAATACATCTTTTTTGACTTTGTGTCTTCAGGCACATGTCAGTATTTTTTGGAGAGGTTTGTACCTTTTGTGATGAAAGGGAAATATTTTTGCAGATCCGTTACAGAAGATAAGAAAGGCAGTTTAAAAATAGACTCCTTCTATATTAATAATGGTGTTGAAAAAGCAGATAGTCTTCTATACAAAAACTATAGATATTTGGAGACAATCATGACCTCTCCGAATCCGTCATTGTGTTATATTGACGAAAAAATGGAACCTGTCTATGATGAAGAAATGAGGAATGAAGAGGAACTGCAATTTATCGATAAGATGCATAGATCGGTAGAGGAATACTTCAGGTATTTTCAGGTTATGTGTGACTGGAACGAAAAAATCGACGCTAAAATCGCAGAAAAATTGTATCAGTACATGGATGAATCGTATTTTAAAATAACATGCAAAACGTTGGACAGCATGCGGCTGCGGGATGATTGGGTAAGGGAATTTGCCTCAAATAATCAGGAGAAATAAAATATGGCAGTGTTGATTTGTGACGGATGCAGACAAGATGCGAAGCTGCTTTCAGAAGTTGAGCAGGATATTTGCAGATATATTGAACAAAATAAGGATGAAAACTATGATGACGTGTTGGCGATGGAAAGCAGATGGGAAGTATTTTATCATTTGAGCGAAATGCGCACGTCCATCTTAAACTGGTATGACTTTGGGGAAAATGCATCTATTCTGGAGGTCGGCGCTGAATTTGGGGCTATTACAGGGATGCTGTGCCGGAATGCAAAAAATGTTTCGGTGACGGAAAGCGTATTTCAGAAGGCAGAGGCAATCCAAAAGCGTTATCATCATTTGAAAAACCTTACAGTGTATGCTGACGAAATAGAAAAAATCAGATTTTCGGAAAAATTTGATTATGTGATTATTACGGGATCAGGAATTGCAGGTGAAAGTGGAGCAGCACCGGAGGAGAAGTACAGGCAGTGCGTAGACAGGGCAAAGGACTGGCTGAAAAAGGATGGAATCTTATTGTTGGCAATGGATAATTATAACGGCGCAAAGTATCAATGCGGATATCCCAGACCAATCCAGGACAGTGTCAATGAAAATGGCTGTGAAGTGATGATGACAAAGACACAGATGGAGAAGATGATTACGGAAGCGGGGTTTAAAAATATGAAGTTCTATTATCCCTTTCCTGATTACAGACTCACACAGGAAATATATACGGATGCAAGGCTTCCTGAAGGAAGCGTGAGAGACAGAATCTTGACCTATTATGTACTGCCAAGGATGTTATATAAAGATGAACAACAGATATATGAAAATGAAATAGAAAATGGAGATATCAGAAAAGTCTGTAACTCTTATCTGGTTGAATGCAGCAGGGAAGGTTTATGCTCAGAGGCTGATTATATTGCTGTTTCTACAGATCGTGGAAGAAAGCATGGATTTGCAACTGTGATAGGAAAAAATCGCGTGATAAAAAAGGCTATTTATGATGACGGAAAGGAATATTTAAAAAAGAGTTTTGATAACATTCGCAGCATACAAGATAAGGGGATTAATATAGTTCCTCACACTTATCAGAATGATGAAATCGTTATGCCTGTTATAAAAGGGACAAAACTTGTGGATCAGCTTTTTTTACTTGCGTCTGAGAGTAAAGAAAAATTTTTGAGTGCAGTTGATAAGTTATATGAGTGTATCATTAAGTCCTCGGATTATATAGAAGACAAAGGGAAAATATATTTGAAAAATGGCTATATAGATATGATTCCGTTCAACTGCTTTGTAGAAAATGAGGAATACTCTTTTTTTGATCAGGAGTTTTGTGAGAAGCAATGCCCTCTTGATTATATCATGTTCAGAGTGCTTCGATATACGTATTTGGCATATCCGCAACTGGAATCATATGTTTGCATGGAGGAGTTGAAGACACGTTACGGGCTGGGGGAGTGCTGGCAGGAGTATCTCTCTAAAGAAGATAGCTTTATCTGGGATAACCGGCAGCACAGGGTCAATCATAGTTTCTATAAATGGTTAGAAAATGGAGGGGTTGAAAAGCCGATCGTATCATTAGATGGATTATGTGGACTGTACTTATCGGAAGGATTTGATGTAGAAGAAAGGGATTCCTACAATACCTGGGCATGGTGTATAAAGAAAAAGGCAAGAATATGTATTCGCAATTTCACAGATAGCAAAATCAGGATGGGACTACAATTTACGTTATATCCGCCGCCGGGCAGACAGGAACAGAGAGTAGAAATTGATACTCCGGAGCAAAAGGAATATGCAGTTTTTGCACCTGAAACGATAGAATTAAAGGTAGAAATAGACGAGCAAGGTTTATTATTTATTAATTTTCATGTATCGGAGCCACTTACAAAATGCGGCAATGGGGATCCGAGGGCGTTTGCGTTCCAGCTTCTGAATCCTCAAATAATGTTGAATGGAACAATATTTTAAGGAGGATTAGAAAATGGAAAAATATAAAATAGGATATTGTGCAGGTGTATTTGATTTGTTTCATATAGGACATGTTAACTTGTTCAGGAGAGCAAAGGAGAAAAGTGAGTATCTTATGGTGGGGGTTTTGACAGATGAATTGGTGGTTCATTTTAAAAAAAATCTGCCCTATATTTCCTTTGAAGAGAGGATGCAGATGGTTGAATCCTGTAGATATGTAGACCGTGCTGTTCCTGTTACATTTGAGACGATTGGAAAGCTTGATGCGTGGAACAAATACCATTATGATTGTTTTTTCTCTGGAGACGATTATTCAGGAAATCCTGTATGGATGGAAGAAAAACGCTTGTTGAATGAAAAGGGGTCAGATATATATTTCTTTTCGTATACACAGACAACAAGTTCCACTCAAATTAAGCAGGCAATGAATGCAAAGATAAATGAACAAAATTATTTAAAAGATAAGGAATAGAATGATTGCATTATATAGAAGGAACTTGTATAATAAGCAACAGTATACGGAATGGAGGAAAAGTTAGAAAATGAAAAAAGCGTTAATTACAGGTATTACAGGTCAAGATGGTTCTTATCTTGCAGAATTATTGTTGGAAAAGGAATACGAGGTGCATGGGCTGGTGCGTCGATCCTCCGTTGAGAATACAGAACGGATAGATCATTTGTTAAATGAAGATAAAGTGATTCTTCACCTTGGAGATTTAAGCGATTCCTTAAGTATTCTGCGTATCGTGGAGGAGGTAAAGCCGGACGAGCTCTATAATCTGGCGGCACAGAGCCATGTTCAGGTCAGCTTTGATGCGCCTGAATATTCTGGCGACATAGATGCATTGGGCGTGCTCCGTATTTTGGAGGCTGTCCGTATGGCTGGATTGACTGAGACCTGCAGGATATATCAGGCATCAACGTCAGAATTATATGGAAAAGTCGAAGAGGTGCCGCAGAAAGAATCAACTCCGTTTCATCCCTATAGCCCTTATGCTGTGGCAAAGCAGTATGGCTTCTGGATGGTCAAAGAATACCGGGAAGCTTATAACATGTTTGCAGTAAACGGCATACTGTTTAATCACGAATCTGAACGAAGAGGAGAAAATTTTGTAACCAGAAAAATAACCCGTGCAGCAGGGCGTATTGCATGTGGGCTTCAGGAAAAATTGTATTTGGGAAATTTAGATTCTCTGCGTGATTGGGGCTATGCAAAAGATTATGTGGAGTGCATGTGGCTGATGCTGCAGCATGACCAGCCGGAGGATTTCGTGATTGCAACGGGAGTTCAGCATACTGTCAGGGAATTTACGACATTGGCTTTTCACTACGCAGGAATCGAGCTGGAGTGGCAGGGAGAAGGCGTTAAGGAAAAGGGAATTGATAAGGCAACGGGAAGAGTGCTGGTGGAGGTGAGTGAGAAGTTTTACCGACCTACCGATGTGGTTAATCTTTGGGGAGATCCCACCAAAGCAAGAACGGTACTTGGGTGGAATCCACAGAAGACAAGCTACGATGAACTTTGCAGAATTATGGCGGAGCATGATTTGAAGCTTGCAAAGCGGGAAGCTGTACTGTGTGGAGAGGACGCATGATGAAAGAAAAGGGAATTGCTTTAATTAAGATAGCAAGACTTTTAGTAGGGATTGTGTTTGTGGCTGGCTTGATTTCAATTGCATTGTTTCCATTTGATAAAAGAAATTTATCCCTGCAGTTTATGACGAAAGAGGGGAAATATGAAGTCATTGTAAATAATGACGAAATTGCCCAGGGCAAATGGCAATATATCGATTTTGCAGATGGAATAAAAATAGAAGAGTTGAGGATATATGGAAAAATAAAATCGATGTTCCTGGAAAAAATCAAATATGATCAATTTGCAGGCTATATTGCCGGCATCGAAAATGGAGAAATACGATGGGAGGAGGATGGTCTTGTACTAGATGGCACAGACGCAATACGATTGGAAATGAACGAAGCGTTTGGCACTCTTCTGAAGGAACATTCGTCTACGCTTTTGCTGGAAAGGCTCATTATGGCGGAGTTGTATGCTGTTATGATGGCATTTATTCTGCTTGCACTTAAAATAGCCGAAGAAAAAATAGCGGTGGACAACCGGGATAATCATAGTCCCCTATATGAAATGAAAAAATTCTTTGGGGATGTCAGAAAGTATTGGCAGTATACTGTATATGCGGCAAAGACAGACTTAAAGGCGGAGGTGGCTAACTCCTATTTGAATCGCTTGTGGTGGTTATTAGAGCCTTTCTTTAATATGCTTGTGTATGTAATCGTATTTGGTCAAGTTATGGGAAACTCGATTCGGAATTATGCTACTTTTGTCTTTTCTGCGTTGCTAATGTGGAATTTCTTTAATAAAACAATTAATTATAGCGTTAAATTAATCAGGAGCAACAAGGATATTGTAACGAAAGTGTATATTCCTAAGTTCATTCTGCTCATTTCGGATATGATATTAAATATGTTCAAGCTGCTGTTTTCACTGATTGTTTTGGCAGTGATGCTGCTTATTTTTAAAGTTCAGATAGGGATTCAGATTTTATGGGTGCTGCCAGCGTATGCAATCATGATTTTATTTGCATTTGGCATCGGCATGATTTTCTTACATTTTGGCGTTTATGTGGATGATCTTTCCTATGCGGTAGGAATATTATTAAACATGTTAATGTTCTTATCGGGAATCTTTTATGAAGTGATGACGACACTGCCAAGTCCGTTCAATACGGTTATGATGTGTTTGAATCCGGTAGCGTTGTTTATAGATACGATGAGAAATGCGCTACTTTATAATCAACTTTGCAATCTGCCGCTGATAGGCATTTGGCTGCTGATTTCCATTATATTATGCTGTGTAGGTGTTCATATCGTGTACAAAAATGAAAACAGCTATGTAAAGGTGGTATAAGAAATGGGTGATATTGCACTTGAAGTGAGTCATGTAAGTATAGATTATAAAAATTTAATGCATATGTCCTTGCATCAGAGCCTGCTCAAAAAAGAGGTTAAACGCGCAGAGTCGATTCGGGCGGTAAACGATGTTTCGTTTAAAGTAGAAAAGGGAAAGATTCTGGGAATTATAGGAAGAAACGGATCGGGAAAGACCACCTTGCTTCGATCGATAGCAGGTATTTTCAGGCCTGATGAGGGGTATATTGACACCAAAGGCAATAGAGTTTCTCTGATGGCAATAGGAATAGGTTTTAATGGGAATAATACCGGACGTGAAAATATTTTGAAATCAGGGATGCTGCTGGGGTGCAAATTGGACTATGTAAAAGAGCATATGGAAGAGATTATTGAATTTTCTGAATTGGGGGATTTTATTGACAGACCTGTGCGGACCTATTCAAGCGGCATGTATTCTAAGCTTTCTTTTTCGGTTACGGCAATTTTAGACACCGATATTATGCTGGTGGATGAGGTGTTGAGTGTTGGAGATGAACACTTCAGAAAAAAAAGCTACAAAAAAATGGAAGATTTAATGCACAGTAACAGAACGGTTCTGATTGTTTCCCATGCAACGGATACGCTAAAAAAATTCTGTGATAAGGTTTTATGGATCAATGATGGGAATTTTGTGCAATTAGGAGATACGGATAAAGTTTTAGCTGAGTATGATAAATTTATGCAGCTATAAAAAGGAATTATATTTTTGACTAAGGCGGATTTATATGAAAAATTTATATGATGAAAGAGGTTATTTGATTAAACTGGAATGTACTCGGACTTTTAACCCAAAGGAGCGGGGAGAAAGCGAGGACGCAAGGGATTTATCAGTCTTTTTTACTTATATAGGTGCGGAGCTTCCTTATTATGAGGATGCAGCGTATGCTTTTAAAAATGACGCCTATGTAGTCAGCCGGTTAGATATTCAAAATGGAAGTGCATGGAATACAAATGCACTTTCAGGGTTTTACGGTGTGGAACTGGGAGGAACCTGGGGCAGCAGTGAGAATACAATCAATCTTAAAGATCCAGGTATCTATTCCAGCGGGTTAAAAATTACATATATCGTACCGCCGCAAATGGAAAACAGCAATGCGGTCATGAAGGTCTGGGTCAATGATGAGCTGATGAAAGAAGTAAGTATTTCAGAAGCAGGCGAGCATACGTTGACAATTGATGTCAAAGAGGCAGGCGGGAAAGAACGTGAATATCTAGAGAATGCACAGCGTATTTTAAAAATACTTTTAAAGGACTTTGACAGGGTATGTCAAAAATATAATTTAAAATATTATGTAATATGCGGCAGCCTGCTCGGGGCAGTGAGACACCATGATCTGGTGCCATGGGATGATGACGTTGACGTTGCCATGCCCAGAAAAGACTTTGACATTCTTCTTCAGCATGTAAAGGAGGAATGGGGAGAGGGTAGTGATATTTTATTTGTCAATTATGATCAAATGGGAAATCATGCATTTTTAGATTTCATGACCAGAATTGTATATATGAAAGAAGAAATACCCGTAGGAGTATATCGTAAGATTCATGGAAAAGGGAGAAGTGATATCGAGAATCATATGCCGATGGATATTTATGTATTAGATTATGCGGTAGACAGTGTAAAGAAACACAAATTCCAGATGAATCTTATTACGTTGATTTACGGATTGGCGATTGGACATAGAGCATATATAAATTATGATGAATATAAAAACAGAGACAAGAAAACGCAGCGAATCGTGAAAACGCTATCTGCTGTCGGAAGATGTATTCCATTAAGATTTCTGTTTAAATGCTATGAAATCGTGAGGACATGGAACAAGAATAAAGATGTAGAGAACTATTACGAATCTAATGGATTTATCTATTGTATTCCATGGAAATTCAAACGCAAGTGGTTTGGGGAGGGGACCAGAATGCAGCTTGGTGAATTATCCATTAATGTGCCGGCTGATTATAAGGCTTTTTTAAAAATGCATTATAGCGATTATCAGCAATTCCCTCCTATGGAAGCGCGCAGGCCTACGCACAGTGTTGATTCAAGCGGAATATTTTAAACAAAAATATAGGAAGAATTCTACGGAAAAAGTAAGTATTAAAAACTTCGAATTTCGTAGAATTCTTTTTTATTTTACCTTCGAAGATAAAATTAGGAATTTGTAGCTATTTAAAAAAAAGTCTAATTTACTTGCCTGGGGGGGTGTTATGTTATGATTTAAACGTTAAAAGTAAAGGTCAATAATCGGGAGAAAAAGAATGGAACGGGTTTTAGTGACGGGTGCGGATGGGTTTATCGGAAAAAATCTGGTTTATGCTTTATTGAAAGAAGGGATAGAAGTTTATGCAATTGTATATCCTGGAAACAATATTTATACGGAATGCGATAATGAAAAGCTGTATGTCAAATGCCTTGATTTAAATCAGGTGATGAATCATGTAAGAGAATTTCCCAGTGATATTGACGTTATGTACCACTTTGCATGGATGGGGGTCCGTCCAGAGTATAGAAATAATCTTGATGTACAGATGATTAATGTCAATATGACACTTGACTGCATGAAACTGGCTATCGCAATTGGAATTAAAAAGATTGTTTTTCCCGGTTCGACTAATGAATATCTATATTATGGAAAGCCATTAAATAAAGATGCAGTGCCTTCTCCCAGCAATGCATATGGAGCAGCTAAAATTGCCCTTCGTTATCTGTGCAGCGATTATGCGACGAGGAATAATATCGAGTTTGTATATGCAATTATTGCTGGCATTTATGCGGCAGATAGAAGAGACAATAATGTCATTTTTTATACGATTGACAAACTGCTCAAAAAAGAAAAACCATTGCTTACAAAACTGGAACAATTGTGGGACTATATTTATGTAGACGATGTTATAGCAGCGTTAACGGCGATAGGAAAAAAAGGAAAGGGCGGAGCAGTTTATGCAATTGGTCATGGTGATAATTGGGCTTTAAGTAATTATATAAAGATAATACATAAAAAAATCGATTCTTCCCTGCCGCTGGGAATAGGCGAGGTTCCATATGTGAGTGAAAAGCTTCCGAGTTCATGCATTGATCTGACGGATATAGAGCGGGATACCGGATTTAAACCACAAGTGGATTTTGAAGAAGGAATTACAAAAGTAATTGATAAAATACGATATGAGAGGGAGAAAAATATTGAATAACAAATACTATGTTGTTGGAAGTGGAATTGTTGGAAGTGTTATTGCACATGAGTTGGCAGAGCATGGTGCAAAGGTACACATCTTTGAGAAAAGAAATCATATAGGGGGAAATTTATTTGATTGTACGGATGAGCATGGGATTCATGTGCATTTGTATGGACCGCATATTTTTCACACTCAAAAAGAGAGGGTTTGGGAGTACGTCTCAAGATATTGCAGCTGGGAAGAATATGATTTGGTATGCGGTTCTGTTATGGATGGAATTTGTGTGCCAACATCCTTTGACTTTGAATCAATAGATAGATTTTTTCCCCAGGAAGCAGAGGTAATCAAGGAACATATTAAAATGGTCTTCGGAGAACAAAAGAGTGCCACCGTTTTAGAAATGTTGGAATGTGAGGATCGATATGTAAAAAAGTTTGCGCAGTATCTTTATGATAAGGACTACGCTCCTTATACTGCAAAACAGTGGGGGATATCGCCGGAAAAAGTAGACAAGCAGATATTCAGGAGAGTGCCAATTCTTTTTTCCTATGGCAGTAAATATTTTGATGATAAATATCAGGCTATGCCCCAAGGGGGATATATGGAATTAATTGAAAATTTGCTTAAGCATGAAAATATTACTGTACAGGTAAATGTGGATGCACTTGACGTTATTTCAATTGAAGAAAATAGCATTTATATCAATGGAGAACCTGCTGATGGAACAGTGGTCTATACAGGTCCGATTGATGAATTGTTTCAATGTCAGTATGGGAAACTTCCATATCGCTCTCTGAGGTTTGAATGGAAATATGAAGACAAGGAAAGCTTTCAGGATATGCCGGTAGTTGCGTATCCACAGGCAGAGGGATATACAAGAATAACGGAGTACAAGAAGCTGCCATACCAAAAGGTCAGGGGAACGACATATGCAGTTGAATATCCTATTCCATATCAAAAAGGAGCAGACAATGATCCATATTATCCAGTACTGACGGAAGAAAGCGCAGAACTATCACATAAGTACTTTAAGTTGGCAGAGCAGATCAAAAATCTCAAGTGTTGCGGTAGACTGGCAGATTTTAAGTATTACAATATTGATCAGGCAATTGACAGAGCTTTGGATGTGGCAGAAGAATTGCAGATGGAGGAATAGGTCATGGGAGAGACGTTGTACATTGTTATGCCGGCTTATAATGAAGAGGCAAATATAAGAAGTGTGGTGGAGGAATGGTATCCGATTCTTGAAAACGGTTCTGAAAAGTCCAGGCTGGTTATTTCAGATGGCGGCTCCAGTGACAGCACCCTTGACATTTTATATGAGTTAAAAGAGAATTATCCTAAGTTGGAAATTCTGCCAAGACCTGGAACAGATCATGGGACGAAGGTAATTTTACTTTATAAATATGCGATTGCTCACGGGGCGGACTGGATTTTCCAAACAGACTCCGATGGACAGACGGTACCGGAAGAATTTGCAGAGTTTTGGGAACATAAAGACCAATATGATGTCATCATGGGAAATCGTAAAAAGCGGGGAGATGGAGCCGGGCGTAAAGTAGTAGAAACTATACTTAGAATTTACTTGAAGATATTTTTTGGCGTGATGGTTCCAGATGCTAATGCGCCCTTTAGATTGATGAGGAGTCAGGTAGTAAACAAATATATAGATTTGATGCCGGAAGATTTTAATCTTCCGAATGCAATTCTTGCGGCGTGTTTTGCAAAGTACAAAGAAAAGACAGCTTACCTGGTAGTGACATTCCAGCCCAGACAGGGGGGCAAGAATTATATGAATATGAAAAGAATTTTTAAAATAGGGGCGGATTCTATTGGTAATTTCTCCATAATCAAAAAAAGTATGAAGAACTATGAAAAGAGCATCAATAATGTGTGAGGTATAGGACATGAAGGTTATAATTTTAGCTGGCGGATTAGGGACGCGTATTTCAGAAGAAAGTCATTTAAAGCCAAAGCCCATGATAGAAATTGGGGAGCAGCCAATTCTTTGGCATATTATGAAGTATTTTTCTACATATAAATTCAACGAATTTATTATTTTGGCAGGATATAAGCAAAATAAAATTAAAGAGTATTTTGCCAATTATTTTGTTTACAATTCGGATGTGACATTCTATATGGCAAATAACAGCATGGAGGTCCATCACAAAACTGCAGAAAACTGGAAAGTAACAGTGTTAGATACCGGATTGAACACGATGACTGGCGGACGTGTAAAACGTGCAAAAGAATATATTGGAAATGAACCGTTTATGCTGACATACGGCGATGGGGTAGCGGATGTAGATCTCAACGCATTGCAGGATTTTCACAACAAGCATGGAAAAATAGCGACAATTACTACGGTAAGTCTGGCGCAGCAAAAAGGCGTGCTTGAGAAAGAAGAGAATGGGCTGATTAAGACGTTCAGGGAGAAGAGTATAGATGATGCTGCTATGATCAATGGCGGATATATGCTTTTAAACCCAGATATTTTTAACTATATTGAAGGCGATACGACAGTATTTGAGCAGACGACACTCAATAGGCTGGCGGAGGAAGAGTAGCTTATGGGATTTGAGCATGATGGCTTCTGGCAGTGCATGGATACACAGAGGGAAAAAGATAAATTGGAGAGATTATGGGCGGAGGGGAAAGCGCCATGGAAGCGTTGGAACGATTGATGGATTTTGAAGGAATGAAAGATTTCTATTCAGGGAAACGGGTACTCGTTACAGGGCACACGGGATTTAAAGGCGCCTGGCTTTGTAAAATATTATCAATGATGGGGGCGGAGGTTTATGGTTATTCGCTGCCGCCGCTTGAGGCACCGAATCTATTTAAACTTTTGAATTTGGAAAATATGATGCATTCCATAATTGGTGATATAAGAGATTTTGACAAATTGAAGAGGTGCATGGAAGCGGTGTGCCCTGAATATGTATTTCATCTGGCAGCGCAGCCTATTGTGAGGGAATCATACAAAATACCGCGGGAAACTTTTGAGACAAATGTTATGGGGACGGTAAATATTCTTGAGTGCATAAGAATGATACCGGGAGTGAAGAGTTTTCTTAATGTTACAACAGATAAAGTATATGAAAATAATGACATTGAAAATCATGCCTTTATTGAGGAAGACAAATTGGACGGATACGATCCATATTCAAATTCTAAAAGTTGTTCTGAATTAGTAACACACTCATATATAAAATCTTTTTTTCAAAAGTCTGGAAATGTGGCAATATCAACGGCGAGGGCAGGCAATGTAATTGGAGGAGGAGATTTTGCTGTAGATAGAATTGTGCCGGACTGTGTGAGAATGACAATTAACGGGGAATGCATTAATATTAGAAATCCGTATTCGGTCAGACCTTATCAGCATGTTCTTGAGCCACTAAAGATTTATCTGACAATTGTAATGTCTCAGGAACAGAAACCATCCTTAGCAGGATTTTATAATGTTGGACCTGATGATGAGGACTGCATTACAACTGGTGCACTTGCCGATTTATTTGTGAAATATTGGGGAGAAAAGGCGGTGTGGAACAGCCTTGCGCAAAAGGAAGCCCCCCACGAGGCAAATTACTTAAAATTAGATTGCACAAAGCTAAAAACCGTATTTGGCTGGAAACCGGTATGGCATATTGATGATGCTGTAAAGGCGACTGTGGAGTGGTATAAAGCGTGGAATGAAGAGAAAGATTTAAATGCAATTACAGAAAGGCAGATTATGAGATTTTTAAAGTTATGAATATCTATGCAACGATTAAGAAAAGAGGAAAAATAGTGAGAAAAGTCAATTGTTCTAAGTATGAATACATGTCCCTGATATTGATAGTATTGTTCTTTACTTCCATGATTATTTATCTTACAACGATTACTCCGTCAATCAGAGGAGATGGAAGCGAATACGCTATGCAGACGGTTACGCTTCAAAATCATCTTTCATTTGGTATAAGTGAAGCTGATTTGGAAATGACAAAGGAGCAATTTTATAACCATCAGGAGCCTATACAGAGAAATTATGACTGGCTGGTCAGGGATGAGCGAAACTGGGCATATAGCAACCACTATGGAGCATATTCGGCGCTGGTGACTGTTGTAAAAATGGTTTTGATGGCAATTGGCGTCTATCCATTATGGGCATTTAGCATAACCAATCTGCTGCTGTGGATGGCAGCAGTTTTGATTACTTTTTTTTACCTAAAAACAGACGGAAAGAGAAAATTCTGTGTTATTTTTTTACTTACATTTAATCCAATATTTTGCTATCTTGAATGGGCACATCCTGAAGTATATATTTTTGCATTTGAAGTCATAGGGTTAGTTTTTTTATATAATAAGAAATATGCATTATCTATTTTAGCATTTTCAGTTTCGGCAATGCAAAATGTAGGAGTGCTTCCTATGGCGGCAATTGCCGGAATCGCTTATATATTAGATTGTTATGATCAGTATATACAAGAAAAACAAGAGAAAAATCTGCTGCATTTTGCTTTCTCATACTGGAAAAAAATAGTTATATATGGAGTATTTTACATACCGGCATTCATACCAATGATAACAACATATATCCGATTCGGAACATTTAACCTTGTTGCAAAGGTGGCGATGGAAAATAAATATTTGCTCAATAAGGCAGTTGGATATTTATTAGATCCTAATTTGGGGATTTTTCCATATGAGCCAATTATTTTAGCTGCATTTGTTGTTTTAATCGTAATTGGAATTAAAAGGTGCCCCAGAGAAGCAATCTTAAATCTAGTGGGCGTTACAGGAATCTTGTACATAATAGCGCATCAGAGGCAGATTAATTCAGATATGCAGGGGATAATGCGGTACTGCGTCTGGATTATTCCAATAATGATTTTTTTTGTGGTATTAAAATGGAGGGCTGGTAAAGAAAATAGCAGAGGATTGTTAATGATTTCAATTGCGGAAGGGGCATTTACAACGGTAATAGTAAGTTATTGCACCTGGTTTGGAGGGGGATATCATTTTATGCAGTTCTCAAGCTGGACAAAGGCGATTATAGATATTGCTCCGCAGGCATATAATCCGACACACGAAATTTTTTTCTATAGAACGGGAGGAGGAGAGAAGCATTATGTTTCACCATATTTCCTGGATTCTCGGAGTTAACATGACGAGGATGGTACCTTCACTCCGAGAGCCTCATATATTTTTGCCTGCTTATTGAGAAGTTCTCCAATCCTTAGGGAATGGTTTGCATCTTCAAAGCACTCAATCACATCAAGCTCGTCAAGCAACTGATGCAGAGTATAGTTTTTATATAAATCTGATTTTTTCATCTTATGGTCAAGATGAGATATCAGAATCAATGCAACAAACTCTGTAAAGATTTTACCATCAAGACCTTTTTCAGATGACACCAGAAGCCTCCGCATATTAAGTCGTTCTTTCAGATTACCAAAGGCTTTCTCTACAACATCTTTCATCCTGTACAGATGCAAGGCTGTAAAGGCATCCATTTTTTCATTGGTAATCAAAGCAAAGTAGCCAAAGTAACGACGCGCCTCTTTGATGGCATCTTCTTTATAATAAACCTGACGTCCCCTCTTGGGGGTTGTCTTCACTTCAAAGAACTGGTCATAGGCCTTTTTATGGCTTTCAACATATTTGCCTTCTGACAGTTCTTTGCAAAGGCTGGCAATTCGTTTGTCAAATGCCTGCTCATCGTCAGCACCATTTTCAATGCTGTAATAGTAATGGATGTACATCCGGCGTTTATCTTTGATGACATCACCTTTGTACGGACGCTCCTGGGTATGCTCCCACTGGGCGCTGACCGTATATCCATAGGTGTTGATGCTTTCGTCAAAATTTACAAACATCCGGATATCGTCATATACCTCATCAAGATGCTTCCTGATGAACTTTAATGACAGCTTTGTTCCTACAAGAAACTTGATGTGGTCTCTGTATAAACCATTAATGTTATCTTCGGAATAGAAACCTCTGTCCATAACAAACTTGGTTTTGCCAAACCCAAGGATGTCCAGATCTTCCAGTAAATGTTTTACCGTTTTTGAATCTGGTATATTTCCTGCAAGCTTACGGTAATAAAATGGTAAGCCAGATTCTTCGCCAAACACCAGCAGGAGGTTCAGCTGCGGAAGTTGATCATCTTCCTTGTTTTTGCCATACTGGATCTGAGCAAGCGTTTCAGAGTAACTGGAAATGCTGGTACTGTCATAAGCCCAGTATTCATCTTCAACACGGCGTCTGCCCTGAAGCCGGAAGAGCTTATTTACCTGATCATCTGTTATTGAAGCAAATAATTCACTGCTTCTGGGTGAAGTTATACTTTCACCATAAGGATGCTTATGGGTCAGATGCCATTTTTCAAAACGGTACAAAGGATTATTGTCCTCAAGTATCAGATAAAAGGCCACAGATAAAAGCTGTTTGTATGTTTCGGGAAAACACTGTCTGAGATCTGCTGCAAGCCCAAGCTCATTAGCAAACTCATTCAGAAGATATGTTGCTCCATAATACAGATGTCTGGTTTCGACAAAAGGCTTTGGCCCTGTTTTTGCAGGCTTTCCACTTGCTGATTTAGAACCTTTTTTCGCCCTGCCTCTTGTTGGAACAATGTCACCAGTCTCAGGGTCAATCTTACCTACACATATGCGTTTTGAACGGGACTGCCGCTTTTCCTTGTCCCAGTAATAAGTTGTGTCATAAGCATATGTAATGCCTGTGCGTTTATCAGTTTGAGTAACTATCGACATACAATCACCTCGTCATGTTTATGCCTCCATCATAAAACATGACGATGAGTTAATCAAGTGCAAAATGGTGGTTTTGTCAATAAAATTCAGGGGGTTCGGCTAAGTGTGGCGAAAATTCATCGTCACGTTTTCGAGAATCCGGGATATTTGCCCGCAATATATGAAAATGATGAAGGATATGTACGAAAGGTGCTTATAAGAAGTGGGGAAGAAGATTATCTTTATAATGGACCGTTTAAATTTATTGATGAAAATGAAAATTTGATTGATGTGTCCACAGTGAAAAGATACATTGTAGATGAAGGGGACTATATATATTATAATTTTATAGGAAATGTCAAGTGTATTAGAGCGCCATTACTGCTGGGAGCAGCAGTAGACACAATTTGGTTTTATACAGATGCATATAATGCAGATGCTTATGCCTATAAAGGATTGTCCATTAAAGAAGAATGGGGATCGTGGACGGATGGCAAGGAGTTGAAAATATATTTTTTAGTAGATACGGATGCACCATTAATTAATGCGAAAATAAATGTGAGCAATGCGTTTTATCATCCACAGAGGGTAACTATTCTTGTAAATGGTTCTGAAGTTTATCAGGAAGTGGTAGAAGGTGCACAGAATATAGAATTTGCATTTGAAAATTCCAAAACTCATATTATTTGTCTGACAATGCTACTTCCTGATGCTGTTGCTCCATCGGAAGTCATGGATTCTAATGATTCACGCGTATTAGGGCTGGGATTGCAGACAATGACGGTGTCAGAAGCAGGCAAATAGTTATAGAAGGTCTTCCATGATAAAATGAAATCATGGAAGATCTTTTTTCACAGTCGCCTTAAAACCTGAAATAGAGGAAGGGGCTAAAGCCTTTACCTACAAGCCATAAGATAGAAATAATAAACATGAAAATGATTATGCTGTCAAGTACTGCCTTATTACATTTCTTCTCTATACGACTAAAAATGGGCATTGCAAATAGTATGCCTGTAATCATGAAAAAAATCAGTTCGAGATTAAAATACTGTCTTGCTAAATTCCAATTGTCTTCATTAAACACAAACAATCCTTTTATGTAGCGGAATGCACTTGTGATACTTTCCGCCCTGAAAAAAATCCAGCCAATATAGACAACTATCAGAGTATATATACGCTGAAGAAATACCGGTATTCTTTTTAAGATATTTCCAAAGAAAGTCCGCTCCAACAAAAGAAATATTCCATAATAAAGTCCCCAAAAGACAAAATTCCAACTAGCGCCATGCCAGATGCCTGTTAATGCAAAAACAATCAGTAAGTTCCGATTTGTTTTCAACTTGCTGCATCGGCTTCCTCCTAATGGAATGTACACATAATCTCTAAACCATATCGACAATGAAATGTGCCATCTTCGCCAAAACTCTTTTATGGATTTAGATATATATGGGAAATTAAAGTTCTCCATAAAATCAAATCCAAACATTTTACCCATTCCAATCGCCATATCAGAATATCCGCTGAAGTCATAATAGATTTGCAGCATATAAGCAGCACCGCCGATCCAGGCAAGAACTCCCGATATATTTTGCATGCCATAGGCCAAATCAGCCGCCTGCGCAACTGTATCGGCAATCAAAACTTTTTTTGTAAATCCAAGCATAAACCTTTTTATTCCGGCATATGTTTGATCTAAAGTTATTTCTCTTTTACTTAATTGTTCCTCAATATCGATATACCGCACGATAGGTCCTGCAATTAACTGCGGAAAAAACGAGATATACAAACCTAGTTTCAATATATTCTTCTGTGCTTTAACATTTTCTTTATATACATCAATAATGTATGATAAAATCTGAAATGTAAAAAAAGAAATACCGATCGGCAAAGCGATTTCACTTATAACGATATTTGTCTTAAAAACAGAATTTACATTATTAATAATAAAATTTGTATATTTGAAAGCAATCAATACCCCAATGTCAAGAATAACTGCCAATGATAATAAAGATTTTCTTATAACAATATTTTCATATCTGTCAATCATTATTCCCAAAATATAATTGACTATAATGGAAAATAACATAATAATAACATATTTAGGTTCCCCCCATGAATAAAATATTATGGAAGAGAGTAGCAGCCATATATTTTTAACTTTATTATTGCTGAAATAATAACCTAAAAGTACAACTGGCAAAAAAATAAACAGAAACAAAGATGAACTAAAGACCATTAGCGCACCTCCCCTACATAGTTTAACCTTATTGACAAACTCCGTTGATCTTCATTCATGCCATAATCAATTGGACGGAAGGAAGAGGGCATATATATCTCTATTTCCCAATCCTGTGTTTCATTTGACACTTTTGTTAATTCATCTTTGTCAATCAAAATCGAATAACTGCCTGGATTACATGCTATTTCTTGTATTTTATGACCATTAATATATAATGAACCTTTTACTGACTCTTCGTCGGAACATATTTGCGCTGGTATTTCACAGTCAATTTCCAATCCCTTTTGTGCAATAAGAGGATTTGTCAGTTGTATGTATGTATATTTTCCGCTCCATGCATATGTACTATTCTCGTATGGATAAATACCACATAACTTATATTGATTGCTATAATAATCATCTTTAAAATCCAGATTGGCAAGTCCTTCTTGAGAGATTGGTATATATGAGTCTAAAAATGTATTTAAATATTCAACAAATCCGTTATAATACGCATATGCGCCAACTCTGTTCTCATTCATTTCAATAACGATCACATCTGTGTTGTCTAGTAACTTTTGCAGAGCCAGATTATTCCAATCATGATTGATATAGGTTTCTACATTTCCGTCAGCATTAATTAACGCATTATCATAATTAATATATTGAACGGATGGTGAAATATGATTGTTGATCAACATGTTTCTTAAGCCTTCTGCAAAGCTGCCTCCCTGAATAAGTACTCTGCAGTTTTCGTACTGCTCAGGTATAGCCAGTGTTTCGTCATATTGATAATATGTTTCATGAGAACGTTCCCATATGTTCAAAAGATTCCATACATCTGTGTCTCTCCAATATGGTACGCTGGATTCACGTAAATCGCCTAATTCTACGTATTTATTATTTTCTCCAAATTTCTTTATAACTTCACTACATACAATTTGTTCTATTGGTCTCGACCAATGAACGCCAGAGTGATAAAAAATAGGAAAATTTTCTTTGTTTTCATCTGCAATCTTTCGTCCGCTGACATAATTTATGTCTGAATCCTCAACTGCGTACTCAAAAACATCAATTGCCCGCGTCCCCATTTCACCATATTTAAAATTTTCTGGAATATCTTCATACGTATACTCGGATTTATTTGGGGTTGTTAGAAAAATCACCTTCTTATTCAGTTGTACTAATTTTTCTGAGACTTCTTCCAGTAAGCTTACATAATGTTCTATTTGTGCTTGGCTTTCTTCTGTGTCAAATCCATTAAACTGATCCAGAAGCAAGTACTCGGCTATATACTGATATTCGTAAATATTCTTATTCTTTCCCACAATCAAATCTGTGCCGATGTATTCTCGATTGGCAGGATGATTTGTCTTAAAGGCAGAAAATCTAATTTGATTATAGGTTCTGGTTAAAATGCCGTGCATTGCAAAATCAGAATTCCAAGCATTTTCAAATTCATTTTGAAAACTTCTATCTCTATACTTTTCAAAATTGAAATTTGGATATGTGTGTAAAACCCCAGAATTATCCTCCAAATCAACATCAAAATTCTTTTGTGCCCAATCACCAAGAACGGTCAATGTTAAAGGGGAAATAATAATACAGAAAAATATTATAATCAGTATTTTTTCATTTATCTTCTGCATTCCCATTACCTCATTTTTTCACAGGACTATCCGCTATTGGAAAGTAGATTGCTCTAAGCATATTGCTTAAGCGTCAGGAAGTCGTACGAACGTAGAATTATAATTGAAGATGTTTTCGCTGACTTTTAAGATTTGCGAAAGCAATTGAAAAGATAATCTATAAAATAAAAAAACGGACTTAATAAATCATACTATATCTTATTTTAAAAATCAATTGTAAATTGATGGTTTTATTCAAGCAGCCATAGTTTGATAAATAAGGAATGGAAAGTAAGTTTTGTTTTCTTAAAATATTACAGATTCATATTCTTGAACCATTATTTGCGGTGTTTATAACAATGCTCAGGATGTGTCGATTTATGTAAATGACGTAGAAGTATTATCTTGGGATGACTATACTGGCGGGTTGCTTAAATTCAATTAAAGTTATTGTCCGATGCTGAAAGGAGCAGAAATGATTGTTAAAAAGTTAGTTGTATGGTAGAATAAGTTACATTTTAGGAAATAAATTAGGGTGTAAAAGTGTAGGGGATTTACATAAGATGAGTATTATAAGTGAATTAGTTAGTGTTGTTGGCACTACGTTTGGAGTATGGGGCGTGGTGCTGGCTATAAACAGTAATAGAAAAAGCAGAAAGCTGAAGGCAGTTACTTGGTCAGATATTCATTCGGCTACAAAGTTTTTTTGGAAAAAGTTAAAAAAGAAAAACTTTAAACCAGATTATATAATTACGCCAGGACAAAAGGGAGGCATTATCGCCCAACTGATTAAAGATTTTTACGATGATGAAATTCCAATTCTTTCAGGTTTTTTGGAAGCAAATCAATCAGGGGCTGCTAGCGATGAAAACGATTTAATAGTATCAACGACGAAATGGAATGTACATATGCCGATTTCTATAGGAAAATTTGAGAAAAAAGAAGAAATCAGGCTGCTTATAGTTGATGATTTTGCAATGTCAGGCGATTTTTTACATTCATTTAAAAACAGGCTTGTGGAACTTGGGTATTCAGGGGATAATATTTGTTCTTGCATTGTAGCTGTGACAAAGGTGGCGTTGGATGCAAATAAGGGACCAGACTTTTACTGGAAGGTAGTAGATGACAAAGAGTTTAATTTCCCGTGGGGAAAAGCAGAGTAGGAGATGCTGTTTTAATGACGATAAAGAACATTTTTAAGGATAATATGTTATTATACTCAGTTTACGCATTATTAGTAAATGTAAATAAAAGTGTTTCGCATAGTAAAAATATTATTGCAAAGGAAAAGAATATCGCGGATTTTGTGACCAATATCGATTTTCGAGTAGAGCAGATGCTGGTGAGTGGTTTAAGGGAAATTGCGGATATTCCATGCCTTACAGAAGAATCAAATCAATATATTGATGGTTCCAGCTACTGGGTAATTGATCCAGTGGACGGTACGACAAATTTGATTCATGAATATCCAAGCTTTTGTGTTTCTGTGGCTAAAGTGGAAAATGGGGTTACAGAATATGGATTTGTCTATAATCTTTTCAGCAAAGAGCTCTTTATTGGCATTAGAAGCCAGGGCGCATATTTGATTAATACAAGAAGTGCACGAGCAAAGGCGATTCAAGTATCTGACGTATATTGCCTTTCAGATAGCCTGATTGGCTTTGGATGCCCATATGATAAAACGAAGACGGATAAAATTTTTGAGGTTACGAATAAGATTTTGAAAAATTGTCATGATGTGAAACGCAATGGTCCAGCTTCGCTGGACATTTGCTATGTTGCCAGTGGGCGAATCGATGCATATTATGAACTTGATTTGAAGGAATGGGATTATAAAGCAGGAAAACTGATTCTCGAAGCGGCGGGAGGAAGAATTACAGATTGGAACGGGGAAAACATTCAACAGAACACAAATAATGTTGCTGCATCAAACAATAAAATTCATGAGCAGTTGCTTAAATACCTTGGAAATATAGATTAAGGGGAAACTTGCCATTAAGTATTTAACGCATGGAACGCTGTGGGAAGGAGCGTATGTACATGGGGATGTATTTAAACAGCAGAGCGCCAAAGGGATGTAAAAGTTACAGCCAGTATATCACCCGGATTGAGAATGGAATCATGGATGATTTGATTGCCATTTATGAAAATTGTGGATTAAGCAAAGACGATTCTGCGTGGGATGCTTTACAGAAAATCTATGAACAGACGGATGGCAAGTTTATGTTTGTGCTGGATGAATGGGATGCTGTTTTTCATATGCCGTTTATCTCCAGAGAGGATCAGCAGGAATATCTTTTGTTTTTGAAATGGCTGCTTAAAGACCAGCCTTATATAGTGTTTGCGTATATGACAGGGGTTCTTCCCATTGCGAAATACTCCAGCGGTTCTGAACAGAATATGATATGGTATCATCAGAGAAATTCAGTGAATATTTTGGCTTTTCCGATGCGGAAGTAGATAATCTTTATAAGGCTTATCAAAGAAAAGAACCGATTGCTAAATTCAGCCGTGAGGAATTGCGCCTTTGGTATGATGGTTATTATACTGCAACAGGGCGTCGGCTTTACAATCCGCGTTCGGTCGTTTTGGCGCTGACAGACAACCAGCTGCGAAATTATTGGACCAGTTCCGGACCGTATGACGGGTTGTTTTATTGTGTTCGAAATAACATTAAGAACATAAGGGATGATCTGGTGCTTTTGGTATCAGGAGAGAGGGTGACTACAGAGATAGGGCAATTCTCAGCATCTTCAATGGAAATTCATTCCAGGGAGCAGATTTATTCTGCAATGGTAATTTATGGGCTTCTGACATATGATGGCGGAGCCGTTCTGATTCCAAATAAGGAATTAATGGATAAGTTTAATGAGCTGCTGTAGAATCTTTGGGATATGTCTATAACCTTGCCAAGAAATCAGAGCAAATGCTTCAGGCGACGAAGAACGGAGACACAAAAAGAATGAAAGAAATTCTTCAGTTTGCCCACGATACAGAGGCGCCCGTTTTGGCATATAACAACGAAGTTGAGTTATCTTCTATCATAAATCTGTGTTATCTTTCTGCACGCAATAGATATTGGGTTGAACGTGAAGAGAAAGCCGGAAAAGGATTTGTAGATTTCATTTTTTATTCTAAGCAAAAAAATGAAGACGGTATGATTCTTGAACTGAAAGTTGACAGTACGCCGGAAGATGCCATTGCTCAAATTAAGGAGAAAAATTATGCTCTCTGCTTTAAAGGAAAATTGGGCGAAGAACCGAGACATACCGGACGGATACTGGCGGTAGATATTAGTTATAGTAAAAGGACAAAACAACACAGGTGTAAAGTAGAGATATTGGACAACGGGGACAATATAAATTGACAAGGAGAATATATTGTTGTAAGGTGAAAAGAAAGATACAAGATATAGAAACAAAGAAACAAAGTAAATGGGGAAAGTCCGTTTTATAGTACACATAAGATGATATAATTTAGTATAGGCATGGAGGTAACGTTGTGTAAAGGAGATAAGCGGATAAGTGAAGGGAGAAGGCTACATGGCAAATACACTTACGGGAGATAAAATAAAAGGGCTGGTAGAGGAAGGAAAAGTCATTGAAAACGGATCCATGAAAAATTGTGGATCACTTAAGTATGATTTTACATTAAGCGACGAAATTCTGAAATCAGATTTTAATGCACCGGTGCATATTACTGAGCTATCCGTTGAAGGGCGAAGAAAAGCATTAATACAGCCAGGCGAAGTAGTATATGTTTTAACGAAAGAGAAAGTGAATCTGCCAGAAGACATGTATATGAGCCTTAGTGCCAATCGCAGCATGTCAGAATATGGGGTACTTACACTTGGAGGTTTTGCAGTTGACCCGGGTTATTCAGGAAAGCTAATGTTTGGGTTGTTCAACTATTCAAGCACACCTTTTGCTCTGATTCCTGGAACAAAGTTAATAGGCGGAGTGTTCTATCAACTTAGTGAGGATGAATCTGTAAATGTAAAGGAATTTGAGTTGCCTAAGACGATTGATGAATTTCCGGCACGACTAATTTCAATTATAAGTAAATTCTCTCCAATAGGAATGACTTCTATGGAGGAATCAATAAATACAATATCAAAGCAGATAGCAGCAATCAAAGAGGAAATTAATCGAAATAAGGATGAGTTGTTCAGCCTGCGACATTTAGTGCAGGATACGCAGGAGCAGACAAATCGTGCAAGCAAAACGGTGAAGGAACTTTCGGAGAGCATAACAGAACTGACGCACTCTATGAAAGAACTGAAACTAGACGTGGAAGATTTAAAGGATGGATTGAAGGATGAAATTCAGCTTCGGAAGGACATGCGGGGCGATTTGGATAAACAAATGGAAGTAGTATCAAAAAAGGTAGATAAAAAGATTGTCTTCTTACAAGGTGCAATGTGGACATTATCAGCGGCAGTTTTTGTATTGATTACACTGCTGACCTGCTGGGCGAATGGTTGGCTGAAATTTGGAGGGTGATTTAGCAACTGCTTATAGGGGGAGTGGATTATGCCTTTGCCATTAGAATACAAGTTACCAAAAACCCAAAACTCATCTGAATTTGAAGACATGGTTTGTGACGTATGTACAAGGAAATATGGAAGATCCTTTCAAAGATATGGACGTTCCGGTCAAAAGCAATCAGGTATAGATATCATTTCTGTTGGACAAGAAAAACAGATAGGTATACAATGCAAGAATTACGAGATATCTATTAAAGAAATTGACAGAATCGTAGAAGAAGCAAAGAAATTCAGACAGCCAATGGTAGAGTTCATCATAGCGACAAGTTCTTTCCGGGATGTGAAATTGCAGGAATATATAACAAAGATAAACCAAGGGGATGAAGAAAAGCTCAACTTTATGGTATCTATCTTATTCTGGGAAGAAATATCAATGACTATTTCTCAGAATAAAGATTTGTTGGTGAAATACTATCCTGTATTCAATGAAGATCCGATTGAGAGGCTGGTTGGCGAATTCAATTGCCTTATCAATAAGTATTGTATTCTTGATTATGTAAAAGAGGATCCAACCGTAGGAATACCGAAGTACTATCCGGAATTAGTTGATTCTTTTGTCGGAGAAGCCAGGCAGGCATTGAGCAGGGAGAATGCTTTGCAGCGGCACCCTAGGTTTGCGGCGATGAATCATTTTACGGATACTCTGTATAACTATAGCGGGTATTTAGGAATGAAGCTTTTTTCTGCGAATACAATGTATACAATACAAAATCCATATGACAAAGAAGATATTACCAGTGGGGATTCCAAAATTAAGAAGAAAATAGAACAATATAAAACGGAGCTTGAACAGGATTATGGCAAAATTAATCCGAATTGTTCTATGTTTTTTGTCGGATGTACGGATTTGTAAAGCAAGTTGATATTATAAAACACTTATAAAAACGCTTTGCGGTTCTTATATAAACTTTATAAGAACCACAAGGCGTTTGTTCATTATCAGCGTATTATTCTGTAAAATCACGGAATATTTTTGAAAGGCTTGTTTTGGAAAATGTCGTTCATATTAATTGCGTTGTTCGGCATGGAGGAGAGTTTGGAGGGTAAGCGCCAAATATTCCTGCGGATTTTCTAATCTTCTGGATTCCTCTATAATTGTAAATGAAATATAGTTAGACTATTTCACTACAATTACGGAGGATAGGTTATGGCAGCTACCCGCAAAGCCCGTGTTCCCATGGCGGAACAGATCAGGATTATTAATGAATGCCGCCAAAGCGGCATGGCAGATGCTGACTGGTGCCGTGAAAACGGTATCGCTGTAAGCACTTTTTATAACTGGGTCAGCCGCTGCAGGAAAACAGCAGCGGATCAGATCCCGGCACCGGATTATGGTCATTGTGAGATCCCGCGTTCAAAGCAGGACGTGGTTCCCATTGACATTGTTTCGGATCACCTTACGGAACAGCATGCAGCACCGCAGATGCACCAAACGAACCTTGACAATTCCCATACGATTGAAGTGTCCATGAAAGATGTGATAATCCGCATCAGCAATGATGCGGATCCTGTCCTGCTCACCAGGACACTCCGCCTGATCCGGGAGACCTCATGTTAGGTGATATCTCCGGCCTCGAAAAGATTTACATTGTCTGCGGCTATACAGA
>BLLW01000002.1 GCA_011959285.1 Lachnospiraceae bacterium
CCCACCCCCATACACCGCAGAAGCTTTATCAAAAATTTCCTGTAGGGTGGGAAAGGAGATACAATGAGACTTTCATCTTATACAAATCAGATCAATCAGACGTTTGTTGAGAACATGAATTCAGAAAATACATCCACGCTGGAGCAGGGGCTTAAAAACGGCATGGATGCCGTTAGGGGCAGACTCCCGGGACAGTCTATTACCGGAGAAGTGCTGATGCGGGATGGAAGCGATATTCTGATTTCGCTTGGAGAGAATCAATTATTGCAGGCGAAACTTGAAGGAAGCATGTCAGCTCAGCCGGGGCAGTTTTTGACATTTCAAATCAAAAATAATGCAAACAGCAAGATTGTCTTAAGCCCCTTATTTGAAAATTTAAGTCAGGATCCCAACGTGTCTAAAGCGCTGCAGGCAGCGGGACTCCCTGAGACGAACCTAACAGCCGGAATGGTTAAAGCCATGATGCAGGAAGGGCTCCCCATCAATAAACAGTCTTTGTACCAAATGAACAGACTCATTAATGCAAATCCTCAGGTCAGCATGGAGACGCTGGTGCAGATGCAGAGGATGAATCTGCCCATCACCAAAGAAACCATTTTTCAATTTGAGGCATACAAAAATTATCAGCATCAGTTAAGTGAGAGTCTTTCCGATATTGCAGATGCATTTACCCAGAGTTTTCAGGAACTGACGGGCAGCGGTGAGCTCTCTCAAGGAATAAGCTTCTACAAAAATGTGTTGGGAATTTTGGCGGAAAGCACCGGAGAGGCGGCAGGAGGAGATGGAACAATCAATACCGCAGAAGGCGAAGAACAGGTGATTCAAAATCCTGCCGGGCAGGGAGATGAGACGGCTGCCGTTTCAGATAAAAATACGCCGTCCCAAATCAAGACACAGCAGCCTATCCTTCCGGAGAATGAATTAGAGGGTCTGGTGAGGGCATTAAAAAATGCAGATGCGCCGGACAAAATTGTAGGCGCAGTGGCACAAAACCGGATGAGCGGGCAGGCGCTTTTGCATGAAATTAACAAAATGCTTTCGGAGGATGCCATACCGGATAAAGAGAAATTTTTTGAGCTTTTAGAGAGCAGGGAATTTAAACATGTGCTCAAAAATGAGATGAACAGGCAATGGCTGATGTTGCCAGAAGAAGTGGCAAATGAGCACAGTGTGGATAAGTTGTATGAGCGGCTAAACAGTCAGATGAATCGTTTGAATCAGATGCTGGCGCAGACTGCCAAAGCAGATACGCCGCTTGCAAAGGCGGTTGCCAATGTGACAAACAACATTGATTTCATGAACCAGCTAAACCAGACCTTTACTTATGTCCAGATTCCTTTAAAAATGCAGGGTAAAGAGGCGAATGGTGAGCTGTTCGTTTATACCAACAAAAAGAGCCTTGCCAAGAAGGACGGGAGCGTAAGCGCCCTTCTCCATCTCGACATGGAGTATCTGGGAAGTCTGGATGTGTATGTGGCACTAAATGACCGGAAGGTCTCAACTAAATTTTATTTAAAGGATGATGCAGCCCTTGACCTGATTGCCCAGAATATCGACCTTTTGAACAAAAGGCTGGAAGATCGGGGATATTCAGTGAATGCAGAATTTATTAATCGGGATGAAGACACCAATATGATGGATGAGATGTTGAAGCAGAACAAAAATATTTCTGTGCTGGCAGGCTATTCCTTTGACGCAAGAGCATAAGGCAGGTAGGATTTTATGAAAGAAGAGAAGCAAAAAATAAAGCAGGCAATTGCCCTTTCTTATGATCCCGAAGACAATGCGCCCAGAGTTATTGCAAGCGGAAAGGGCGTGCTGGCGGAACGTATCATAGAAAAAGCGCAGGAAGCGGCAGTGCCGGTGCATCGGGACGACAAGCTGGCGGATACGCTTTCCCGGCTGGAGATTGGAGAGATGATTCCGCCGGAACTTTACGAAGTGGTTGCAGAGATTTTAGTATTCGTGGATGCCATGGATAAGATTAAGGCAAAGATTGATAAAGCAAAATAAGCGTTGCAGGAGTAATCATTGAACAAAAGAAAAACGGGACAGCAATACGAGGATAAAGCGGCAGCTTATCTTGAACAATGCGGATTTACCATCCTTGAGAGGAATTTCAGATGCAGGCAGGGGGAGGTGGATATTATAGGGCTGCATGAAAGCTGCCTGGTCTTTGTGGAAGTCAAGTACAGGAAAAATGCAGCCGCTGGAACGCCGGAGGAGGCGGTGGGGCTTATAAAGCAGCAGAAAATATGCCAGGTTTCTGATTATTACAGATTGGTGCATCCTAAGAGGCAAGAAAGACAGATCCGATACGATGTGATCGCCTTTTGTGGGGAGCAGATCACATGGTATCGGAACGCGTTTCCCTATTTAAGGAAAGGCGGTACGGGCGTTTTCTGGTGATGTGGGTAAAGAAAGATGGGAGGTCTTAGGTCTATGGATTTAATCAGAAAAAACACAGATGGACACATGCGTGTGAACGCACATATGTGTGTTCGGCAATATAAGCAGATGGAATATCTGACCTTTCCCCTGTTAGAAGAGGTGGGAATGGTCAGACATTTATTTTCTACCAGAATAGGAGGCGTAAGCAAGGGGATTTATGCATCTATGAATTTAAGTTATTCCAGAGGGGATGATAAGGAGGCGGTGGATGAGAACTTTAGGCGAATAGCGGAAGTCTTTGAAACCACGCCCCACAGGATTGTATGTTCCAGGCAGACCCATACAACCAATGTGCGTCTGGTCACGGAAAAGGACTGCGGAAAAGGCGTGGTCTATCCGGCGGATTACGATGATGTGGACGGACTTGTAACCAATGTGCCGGGGATTGTGCTGTGCACTTCCTACGCAGACTGTGTCCCCCTTTATTTTGTAGATCTAAGGAATAGAGCCATCGGTCTTGGGCATTCCGGCTGGCGGGGAACGGTGGACCGCATGGGGGAAGCAGTGTTAAAGACCATGGCGGATGCATTCGGGACGGAACCATCGGATGTGTTGGCGTCGATTGGTCCCTCTATCTGTAGGGACTGCTACGAAGTGGGGGAAGAGGTGGCAGAAAGATTTAGACAAGGTTTTCCGGGAGAATGGAAGGACTTATTGTTTGAGGGAAAAGAATCCGGAAAGTATCAGCTCGATCTTTGGGAGGCAAATAGGCGTGTTCTGTTAGGAGCGGGGATATTGGAAAATCACCTTGCGGTGACGGATCTGTGCACTTGCTGTAACAGCCAGTATCTGTTTTCACATCGTGCCAGCCAGGGAAAACGGGGGAATCTAGGTGCATTTTTGGAATTAAGAAAGTCTTAACTTTTTTCCTAAGTAACACTTAAAGTTTCTATGTTTTACTGATTATGTCAGATCACAAGATAAATCCAGAAAGAGGAAAAGAAGATGACCAACATTTTAGTGTGCGATGATGACAAGGAGATTGTGGATGCCATTGAAATCTATTTGAATCAGGAGGGCTATCAGGTTCATAAAGCCTATGACGGAGAGCAGGCGATACGGATGCTCAAGGAATTGAATATCCAGCTTCTCATTATTGATATCATGATGCCTAAACTGGACGGTATCCGTGCAACCTTAAAGATCAGGGAGTACAGCAGTATACCTATCATATTTCTGTCTGCAAAGTCAGAGGATGTGGATAAGATCTTAGGGCTGAACGTGGGAGCAGACGATTATGTGACCAAGCCTTTTAATCCATTGGAATTGGTGGCAAGAGTCAAGTCAAATTTGCGCAGGTACACTCAGCTTGGGAATTTAAATGTGGAGAACAATGCATTGTTCCAGGCAGGCGGACTTAGCATCAACGATGACACCAAGGAAGTGACGGTGGACGGGGAGAGCGTCAAACTGACGCCGATTGAGTATAACATTCTTCTTCTTTTGGTCAAGAATCAGGGAAAGGTATTTTCTATTGATCAGATTTATGAAAACATCTGGAATGAGGAGGCAATCGGGGCGGACAACACCGTTGCAGTCCATATCAGGCACATCAGGGAAAAAATTGAGATCAATCCAAAGGAACCCAGATATTTGAAAGTGGTGTGGGGGGTTGGATATAAGATCGAAAAACAGTAGAGGTATGACATGGAAAATCAGAGTAATCAACCAAAAGCACCAGAAAAGGGGAAAAGGCGAAGAAGCGGCGGCATCAAGTTCCTTCATCTATTGCAGCATCTTTTGTTCGTGACGGCAGTCCTTCTTGTGATGGTGGTTCTTAACAGATCCTATGTGGTAGTGGATACTTTAAAGGGCGCGCAGGTATTTAAACTGGCGGGAGCGACAGAAGATGAGGCTTTTGAAGATTCAAGGGTATTCAATACACTTTTGGGAAACAGCGTATCGGATCTAATCTGCTATGGAACGATAAGAGGACAGCTGGAAACAGATGCAGCCTTTGATCCAGGGAAAAAGGTGGATGTGACCGCCTTTGCAGACAGGTATAACGGCTTGGCATCAGAATATATTACGGCGCAATATTACTTGGAGGACCTGATCAAGTGGGCGCAGGCTGGGTTCAACTATGAAAGAGTTTATATGAGCGGCGAGGAGGCGGACCGTTTTTTAAGCAGGAAAAGGACGGTGACCAAGGTAAACTTAGAGGATTACAGTGGCGGTACGGTGAGTTATTTAAATACGGATCTTTCCAGTTCCGTTACGGTGGAAGATGTGTCGGGCAATCTTTTGGAGGCAGGGACCACGGACAGGGATCCTGCTGACGCAAATGTGCTGAATAACCGATACCGCACGGCGGAAGGAAAGAACATTGAAGACTACGTATCCACTTGGGAAGAATATTATGCACTCTGCGGCAATGTGAAAAAGGCGGCAGAAGATTTAAACACCAATTATAATGAATATATTAAGTATAAAGAATATTATGATGCAGGAAATTCCAATGTGGTCTATGTGATCAGCAGAACCATTGGAAACAAGACGCAGATTTTTAGTAATATGGAGAACAGCTCTGCCAAGTTTTCCGAACTGAAAAAGGAGCTGCTTGGTCAGTGCGACAGATATATTTATTATGATCCTTATAACATGCAGTATGATACCAATACACTGATAGAGGAAGCTACGCTGCGCTATATTCTGAATGGATATGATTATTCTTATCCTGAGAACACTCAGATTTTAATCGGAGTCAGGTCAGAATATGGAGTGGAGGACTGCTTCTATCAGGCAAAGGCAGGTTTTGGAAGTTTTGTTCCTTACATGTGGCAGTATCTGCTCTGTGCATTGGTTCTGGGCATCCTCTATCTATTCCTGTTAGTGTTCCTTACCGCCAAGGAGGGGACTGTTTACAGGAAGGATACCGGTGAAAGGCGGCAAAGGCTTCATTCCGAAGACCACATTCCTACAGAAGTCATGCTGCTTGCAGGTATTGCCAGTACCATGCTTATGGTTTACGCAGGTAAAAGAGCGCTGGACTGGTGGGTGTGGTATCAAGCACAAGACAGTATCAAAGTGATACTTGCAGGAATCTATGCGCTGCTTGTAAGTGTTTTGTTTTCTTTCTTTTACTACAGTCTTGTAAGGAGAATCAAGGCGCGGAGGTTGTGGAAAGACAGTCTTTTGTGCAGAGTGGGACAACTGATCAAAAGGTGGACCGCATATGCTTATGACTGCTCTGCGATTCTTCTAAGGGTATGGGTTCCGTATACGCTTTTGATTCTGCTGAATCTGGGCGGCGGGGTGAGTATGGGCTATATGTTTTATGATGGTTCCTTGGGTGTTAAAGCAGTTCTATTTGGATGCGCAGTATTGCTATTGGCGGACGGGGCGGCAGGATATGTGCTATACCGCTCGGCGCTTGCACGGCAGTTGATCTTAGAGGGAATCGAACTGATTAGGAATGGAAATCTGACACATAAGGTGGAAGAAGAAGGGATGCATGGGGATAATCTTTTACTTGCACGTGCGGTGAACAGCATCGGCGAGAGCGTGCGGACGGCGGTGGAAACCAGCATGAAGGATGAACGCTTAAAGGCGGATTTGATCACCAATGTGTCCCATGATATCAAGACGCCGCTGACCTCCATCATCAATTATGTGGATTTGATCAAGAGGGAAAATGTGAAAGAGCCTAAAATCAGGGAATATATTGAGGTCCTTGATACAAAATCTCAGAGACTTAAGCAGCTCACCGATGATTTGGTAGAGGCTTCCAAGATTTCTTCAGGAAATATCGTACTTCAATGGGAAAAGATTAATCTCATCGAGCTTTTGAATCAGACTATCGGAGAATTTTCGGAGAAATTTGAAGAAAAGGCATTATATCCGGTGTTGAATGCTCCGAAAGGAAGCGTGTATATCGAGGCGGACAGCAGAAGAATCTGGCGGGTGATAGAAAATCTGTTCAACAACATTTATAAATATGCGCTGCCGGGAACGAGAGTCTACATCGATCTTGAACAGATACGGCAGGAAGGGCATACAGCGCAGGTGCAGCTTTCCGTCAAAAATATATCCGCCCAGCCTTTAAAGGTAAATCCAGAGGAGCTGACGGAACGGTTTATCAGAGGCGATGAATCAAGGACTACGGAAGGAAGCGGCTTAGGATTATCCATCGCGAAAAATTTGACACAGGCGATGAAGGGGAAATTTGAGATTGTCATGGATGGCGATCTGTTCAAGGTAAACCTGACCTTCTCGCTTTTGGAGGATGGATAAAATATATTAAGATAAGGTGATAAAACGGAGCAGGATATCGGCTGTGATGCCAGATCCTGCTCCGTCATTTTAGATTATTCATTTAAAGAATAAGCAATTTCACGATTATTGTAACTTGCCAGAAACTCACGAATTTTTTCAGTAGGCGTATAAACGTTTGCCATGGAGGAATCGTGGTTCATGAAGTCAATGATAGAGGCCATAAATTTACTCATATCCGCTTCCAGATAATAGGGGCGGGACTTAAGATCGGGAATCTGGTAGGTGAGATTCGTGGTCACGATCTTATCAAAATAACATTTCTCATAGGCTTCGTCGAAACGGGCGAGCCCGTCTGTAAAGAGTCCGAAGGTACAGCATATGTAAACACGTTTGGCATTCATTGCTTTTAATTGTCTGGCGGTGTCAATCATGCTTCCGCCGGAGGAAATCATATCGTCAATGATGATGACGTCCTTTCCATCGATATTATCTCCCAGAAATTCATGGGCAACGATGGGGTTCTTGCCGTTTATGATGGTGGAATAGTCCCGGCGTTTATAAAACATGCCGGTATCTACACCGAGGACATTGGCGAAATAGACTGCACGGTCTAAGGCGCCTTCATCAGGGCTTATTACGATGAGATGTTCTTTATCAATAAGGAGACTGTCGTCAGCAGCAAGAAGTGCCCGGATGAACTGGTAAGGGGGCGTGAAATTGTCAAAGCCTCTTAAGGGTTCTGCATTCTGTACTCTGGGATCATGGGCATCAAAGGTGATAAAATTATTTACCCCCATATTGCTCAGCTCCTCGATGGCATAGGCACAGTCAAGGGACTCGCGTCCGGAGCGTTTATGCTGGCGGCCTTCATAAAGGAAAGGCATGATGACGTTAATACGGTGGGCTTTTCCGTTGACCGCGGAAATAATCCTTTTTAGATCCTGATAATGGTCATCAGGGGATTTGTAGTTGGTGTAGCCGTTCATTCTGTATGAGATGCTGTGATTGCAGACATCTACAAGAATGAATAAGTCTTTGCCCCGTATAGATTCATATAGGACGGCTTTTCCTTCTCCGGAGCCGAAGCGGTAACAGGAGGCGTCCAGAATGTAATTGTCGGAGACGTACCCTTCAAAAGCGGGATCATTTTTGGCTATATTTTTTACATCTCTTCTGAAATTCACAAGATGATTGTTGACTTTATTTCCCAGCATGGCGGCGGAATCCATGACCACCAGCTTTAATGGCGCAACCGGAATGGCTGCTTCTAATTCATGTAGATTAGGCATAATGACCTCCAGAATGTAAATAGATTCTATATCACTTTATTTTATATCATTATGGTAGTGACACGTCAAGAAAATTCTAGTAAAATAGAAAGAAGTAAAAGAAGGTATCAAGCAGGTAATTTATGAAAAATAAAGTGCAGAAAGGTCATGTGATCAAAGAGGTTCTTCCAGGCAGCATAGCCATGGAACTGGAAATCGAGCCGGGGGATCGGCTTTTATCCATTGACCAGAATGAAATAGAAGATATTTTTGATTATCAATATTACGTGGAAAATGAGTATATTGAAATTCTCATCGAAAAACCGGACAAAGAGCAGTGGCTTTTGGAGGTAGATAAGGAGGAAGATGAGGATTTAGGGATCGTGTTCGAGAGCGGGCTTATGGATGATTACCGTTCCTGCCACAATAAGTGTATTTTCTGCTTCATAGACCAGATGCCCAAGGGAATGAGAGAAACCTTATATTTTAAGGATGACGATTCAAGACTTTCCTTTCTGCAGGGCAATTATGTGACGCTGACCAATATGTCAGATCATGATGTGGATAGGATCATCCGATATCGTTTATCGCCCATCAATATTTCCTTTCAGACCATGAATCCGCAGCTTAGGTGTAAAATGCTGAATAATCGCTTTGCAGGGGAAGCGCTGAAAAAGGCGGACAGGTTTTATGAGGCGGGCATATCCATGAACGGGCAGATCGTTCTCTGTAAGGGAGTAAACGATGGGAGTGAACTGGAGTACAGTATTCGCAGGCTGATGGAATATATTCCGGTGTTGGAGAGCGTTTCAGTAGTGCCAGTGGGTTTGTCTAAGTTCAGGGAAGGGTTGTATCCGTTGGAACCGTTTACTAAGGCGGATGCGGAAAAGGTGCTGGATTTAATCCACGGGTTCCAGAAGGAAATCTATGCGCAGTACGGCATTCATTTCATCCATGCCAGCGATGAATGGTATCTTACAGCAGACAGGCAGATTCCGAAAGGGGATACTTATGATGGATATCTCCAGCTGGAAAACGGCGTTGGCATGCTGCGGCTATTGATGGATGAATTTGAGGATGGACTTAGGATGCTGGAAGCAAAGCGGCATGAGGAAAGCTTCAAGGATGAAAGCTCCATAGAATTTTCGGAGGAGATTTCTATAGTTACGGGACAGATTGCCTACCCTTATATTTTGAAAATGGCGGAGCGGATGATGGAGCTGTTTCCGGGGCTTACTATTCATGTATATCCAATTATCAATCACTTCTTCGGGGAACAGATTACGGTTACAGGACTTCTTACAGGACAGGATATGGTATCTCAGCTTAAGGGTCAGAAACTAGGGAACCGGCTCTTGCTGCCTCATAATACGTTAAGGAGCGGAGATGAGGTCTTCCTGGACGATATGACGGTGGCAGAGATGAAAAATGCTTTACAAGTAAAAATAGATATTGTAAAATCAAGCGGATATGACTTTATTGATGCTGTTTTAGGCAAAACGGTGTGCGGAAAGGACATGAACTGACATGAGTAAAAAAAGAAAGCCCATTGTGGCGGTGGTGGGAAGACCAAATGTGGGAAAATCCACACTGTTCAATGTGTTGGCGGGACAGAGGATTTCAATTGTAAAGGATACGCCGGGAATCACCAGAGACAGAATCTATGCAGATGTGTCGTGGCTGGATAGGGCATTTACACTGATCGATACCGGTGGCATTGAGCCTGACAGTCAGGATGTGATTCTTTCCCAGATGCGTGAACAGGCGCAGATTGCTATGGACACGGCAGATGTAATCATCTTTATGGTGGATGTAAAGCAGGGGATGGTGGATGCCGACGGGAAGGTGGCAGACATGCTCCGCCGTTCTCATAAGCCGGTTATTCTTGCTGTCAACAAAGTAGACAATTATGAAAAATATATGACAGATACCTATGAGTTCTATAACTTGGGTATTGGAGAACCCCATCCGATTTCGGCGGCTAATCAGCTGGGAATCGGGGATATGCTGGATGAAGTGGTCAGCCATTTTCCAGATGGCGGCAATGGAGATGAGGAAGATGAGCGGATTAAGGTTGCCATCGTAGGAAAGCCCAATGTGGGAAAATCCTCCCTGATTAATAAGATGATCGGAGAAAACCGGCTGATTGTTTCAGATATTGCAGGCACCACCAGGGATGCGGTGGACACGCCAGTCACCTACCACGGAAAAGAATATGTTTTTATTGACACGGCAGGGCTTCGGCGCAAAAATAAGATAAAAGAAGAACTGGAACGCTATATGATCGTCCGTACGGTGAGTGCCGTGGAGCGGGCGGATGTTGTGATTTTAATGATTGATGCCAATGAAGGCGTGACCCAGCAAGACGCAAAGATTGCCGGAATCGCGCATGAAAGAGGTAAGGCGGTGATTATTGCCGTGAATAAGTGGGATGCCATCGAAAAGGACAATAAGACGGTCAATCAATATACTTCAAAGATTAGAGAAGTCTTGTCATATATGCCCTATGCGGAAGTTACCTTTATATCCGCCCTGACTGGTCAGCGCCTTACCAAGTTATATGAACTGATTGATACGGTGAGCGAGAATCATGCAATGCGGGTTTCCACTGGCGTGCTCAATGAAATCATGAGCGAGGCTGTGGCGCTTCAGCAGCCGCCTTCTGATAAGGGAAAACGGTTAAGGCTTTATTACATCACGCAGGTTTCGGTCAAGCCGCCTACTTTTGTCATTTTTGTGAACGACAAAGAGCTGATGCATTTTTCCTATACGAGATATATTGAGAATAAGATACGGGAGGCTTTTGGGTTTAAGGGTACTCCGCTTAAGTTCATAATCAGGGAAAGAAAGGAAAACAAATAAAGTGGAACGAATCATCTGTATTATTATTGGATATGTTTTTGGGATGTTCCAGACGGCTTTTATTTATGGAAAGCTTCACGGAATTGATATCAGAGAGCATGGGAGCGGGAATGCAGGGACTACGAACACGCTCCGCGTCTTAGGGACTAAGGCAGGGATGATTGTATTGGCAGGAGATATCATTAAATGCATTCTCGCTATTGTAATCTGTGGTGCGTTGTTTGATAAGTCTCACCCAGAAGAATTGTATCTGCTGAAACTGTATGCGGCAGCCGGCGCAATTTTAGGTCACAATTTTCCTTTTTATCTTAAATTTAAGGGAGGAAAGGGAATTGCTGCTACAGCTGGTCTTATTTTGTCCTTCCACCCTGCGTTTGTACCTATGGGGGTCATTATATTTTTTGGAGTCTTTTTCCTGACTCATTATGTTTCGTTAGGATCTCTCTTGGTCTATGCGGGACTGCTCATAGAGATGGTGGTGGCAGGGCAGCTGGGGATGTTCGGTGCGCCTAAAGAAGTTTTGATGGAGATGTATATTCTTACGGCAGTGCTCACGATTCTTGCCTACTATAAGCATCGGGAGAACATTGCCCGTCTCATTAAGGGACAGGAGAGGAAGACCTATTTGACTAAAAAAAATAAAGAATAAGACGATTGGAGATAAGAAAGTATGGCAAATATGGGAATCATAGGAGCAGGCAGCTGGGGATGTGCGTTAGCCCTTCTTCTTCATAAAAATGGACACCAGGTTACGGTGTGGTCCATCATGGAAGATGAAATTGAAATGTTAGAGAGAGAGCATGAACACAAGGATAAGCTTCCGGGCGTCATTCTTCCAGAACAGATGATGTTTACCACAGATCTTGAGAAGGCTGTCAGCGGAAAGGATGTTCTTGTCATGGCAGTTCCGTCTCCTTTTACTAGAAGCACATCCGCCCAAATGGCGCCCTTTGTCAAAGACGGTCAAAAAATCATCAATGTTGCCAAGGGAATTGAAGAGTCCACGCTTATGACACTTTCAGAAATTATCGAGGAGGAAATTCCGAAGGCAGAGGTGGCAGTGCTTTCAGGTCCTTCCCATGCGGAGGAAGTTGGAAAGGGGCTTCCCACCACCATCGTTGTGGGAACTAAGGATAAGGAGACGGCAGAGTATCTGCAGAACCTGTTCATGAGCAAGGTGTTCCGTGTCTATACCAGTTCTGACGTGATGGGAATCGAATTAGGAGCCGCTCTTAAAAATGTGGTTGCCCTTGCTGCCGGAATGGCAGATGGTCTGGGATATGGGGATAATACCAAGGCAGCCCTTATTACAAGAGGGATTGCGGAAATCGCCAGATTGGGCATCAGTATGGGAGGCAGGATCGAAACCTTTTATGGGCTTACCGGAATCGGAGATTTGATTGTTACCTGTGCGTCCATGCATTCCAGGAACCGGCGCGCCGGCATTCTGATCGGAAAGGGTGCATCCATGGAAGAGGCGATGGCGGAAGTGAAAATGGTAGTGGAAGGCGTTTACTCTGCAAAGGCAGGATATGCGCTGGCACAAAAATATAATGTACCTGTCCCAATCATCGAGCAGGTAAATAAGATTTTATTTGAAGGCAGATCTGCGAAGGATGCCGTGAGTGAACTGATGCTTAGGGATAAAAAGGTAGAAAATATCGATTTAAGGCAATTGTATCAAAACAGTGTGGAGATACCGTGGTAGAGAAAAGGAAAGGCACTTAGGTGCGGAAATGAGGTTATCATGAACGGACAGCAATTTAACAGTACCAGTGAATATGTGGCATCCGAGCAGCTTATGGCAAGCGTTAATGTGGCAATTGCGCTTCAGAAACCGCTGCTTATAAAAGGAGAGCCGGGAACAGGCAAGACCATGCTCGCAGAGGCTGTTGCCAAATCTTTAGGCAAAAAACTGATTATCTGGAATATCAAATCCACCACCAAAGCCCAGGACGGTCTTTATATGTACGATACGATTCAGAGACTATATGATGGGCAGTTTGGGGAAGAGGGCGTGGATGACATCGCCCATTACATCAAGTTAGGGAAGTTAGGAGAGGCGTTCGAGGCTGAGGAACAGGTGATTTTGCTTATAGATGAAATCGACAAGGCAGATCTGGAATTTCCAAATGATCTTTTATGGGAGCTGGACCAGATGGAGTTTTATATCCACGAGACCAAGCGGACCGTAAAGGCAAAGCACAGACCCATTGTGATTATTACATCCAATGCGGAGAAGGAACTTCCGGATGCTTTCCTTAGAAGGTGTATTTTCCACTACATCGACTTCCCGGATGAAGCGCTGATGGAGGAGATTGTTAAGACCCACTATCCTGATGTGGAGGAGCACCTTTTGAAAAATGCCATGGATGTGTTCTATAGCATCAGGGCTTTGCGGGATATTCGCAAAAAACCAAGCACCTCGGAACTGATCGACTGGATCAACGCCATGCAGATTGGCGGAATCTCTGCAGATGAGATAAGGGCAAAACTTCCGTTTATCGGAGTGGTGGTGAAAAAGGATGAGGATCTTGAAACGGTAAGGACGAAACTGGATTAAGAGTGCCTTAAGAAAGAGGTAAATGCATGTTTTCGACGTTCTTTTACACCTGCAAGGAGAAGGGGCTGAATGTAACCTTGAGCGAGTGGCTTACCTTGCAGGAAGCATTGGATAAAGGGCTTTGCAACAGCAGCCTGACGGAATTTTATTATCTGGCAAGGATGATACTGGTCAAAAGCGAAACGGATTTTGACAAGTTTGATATGGCTTTTGAGGAGACTTTCAAAGGAATCCAGTCAGAGAATGAGATTTCCAAAAACATGATGAAGTGGCTGGACAAGTCGGAACTGATTGACATGGTGGACGAGGAAGAGCGTTATCGCATGAATGAGCAGGACGGCATCCAGTTTATCGATAAGGATGACGTGGAAGCCAAATTCAAGGAAAGACTGCGGGATCAGGACAGCGAACACAATGGAGGGAGCTTCTGGATCGGCAGTATGGGAAAGACAGCCTTTGGAAATATGGGCGGATTTATGGGCGGCATCCGGGTGGGCGGAACCACAGGCTACCAGAGCGCGTTTCAGGTGATTGGCGCCCGCAAGTACAGGGATTTTCGTGATGACAGGATGTTGGATAACCGTCAATTTCAGCTGGCGTTTCGAAAGCTGCGCCAGTTTTCCACGAAACTGGACATTCCAAAGACAGAGCTTGACATAGACGGAACCATAGATAAAACCTGCAACAACGGGGGATACCTTCAAATTGTCATGGATAAGCCCCGTAAAAATGCAGTGAAGCTTTTGCTTCTTATGGACTCCGGGGGAACCATGATTCCTTTCAGTTCCCTGCTTAATGAACTTTTTCAGGCAGTACACAAATCCAATCATTATAAAGATGTGAAAACCTATTATTTTCATAATTGTATCTATTCCAAGCTTTATAAGACGCCAGAATGTGAAAACGGCGATTGGATCGATACGGAATGGATGTTCCGCAACTTGGACAGCGATTATAAGGTGATTGTGGTGGGAGATGCGGCAATGGCGCCGGAGGAACTTTATTCTACCAGCGGAAATTACAGGGGACCAAATGGTGGGCTCTCCGGCTGGGAATGGCTGCAGCTCTTAAAGCGGCATTACAAAAAGGTGGTATGGATGAATCCCAAAATGGCACCGGGACACGCACCCTGGAGGGAGGCGGAGACGGCGATCAAAGGGCTATTCCCAATGTATAAGCTGACGGTGGACGGCTTGAATCAGGCGATGATCAAACTGATGTTGAATAAGTAAACAGGAATCTTAAAGGTAGAAGGAAAGGCGTGGAAGAAAAATGACGATTTTTGATGAACTAAAGGCAAGAGGGCTCTTGGCACAGCTGACAGATGAGGAAGAGATAAAGGAACTGATTAACAATGGAAAGGCAACCTTTTATATTGGATTTGATCCCACCGCAGATTCTCTGCATGTGGGACACTTTATGGCGTTGTGCCTGATGAAGCGTCTGCAGATGGCAGGAAATAAGCCGATTGCCTTGATTGGGGGAGGCACGGGCATGGTGGGGGATCCGTCGGGGAGAAGCGATATGCGTTCCATGATGACCAAGGAAACCATCGATCACAACTGTGAATGCTTCAAAAAGCAGATGAGCCGTTTCATTGATTTTTCAGAGGGGAAAGCCCTTATGGTGAACAATGCGGAGTGGCTTCTTGACTTAAACTATATTGAGTTTCTAAGGGAGATTGGTCCTCACTTTTCCGTGAACCGTATGCTGACGGCTGAATGTTATAAGCAGAGAATGGAAAAGGGTCTCAGCTTTCTTGAATTTAATTATATGCTGATGCAGAGTTATGATTTCTATGAGTTATTTCAGAGATATGAATGTAATATGCAGTTCGGTGGAGACGATCAGTGGAGCAACATGTTAGGCGGAACAGAGCTGATCAGAAGAAAGCTTGGAAAGGACGCCTATGCGATGACGATTACCCTTCTTCTTAACTCAGAGGGTAAGAAGATGGGTAAGACACAAAAAGGCGCCGTATGGCTGGATCCTGATAAGACCAGCCCCTTTGAATTTTATCAGTACTGGAGAAACGTGGCGGATGCAGACGTGCTCAAGTGTCTCCGCATGCTGACTTTCCTGCCCCTTACGCAGATTGAGGAGATGGATCATTGGGAAGGCAGCCAGCTCAACCAGGCGAAGGAGATCCTTGCATTTGAACTTACCAGCCTTGTACATGGGCAGGAAGAAGCGCAAAGGGCGCAGGAAAGCGCTAGGGCATTGTTTAGCAAAGGCGTTGCGGCTGATATGCCTACCGCAGAACTTGCACAGGAAGATTTTACGGACGGAACCATTGACATGATTTCTGTGCTGTGCAAATCCGGACTGGTGCAGAGCCGTTCGGAGGGAAGGCGCGCTATCGAGCAGGGTGGTGTCATGATTGAAAATGAAAAAGTAACGGATGTCAAAGCGGTCTTTGGAAAAGATACTTTTGCAGGAGAAGGCGCAGTTGTAAAGAGAGGCAAAAAGAATTTCCGTAAGGTGGTGCTCAAATGAGTATGGATGGGAATCCTTATGAGCGGTTGAAGCTGGAAACTGGAGATGAACTCAGCTATCTTGGAACAAAGAGGATATTGACGGTGATTAGGGACGACAGAAAATTTGCAAAGGCGAAAGGTATTTCTGACCGGATTTTCTTATGGGTCCCCTATCATGCAGACTATGTGATGAAACGGGAACAGTTAGAGAGATGGTATCGAAGGGAAGCCCTTTCTGTTTTCACAAAAAAAGCTTCTGCCTATGCTGAAATATTGAACGTGAGTTTCAATGAGGTTTATATCAAAGATCAGAGAAGCTGCTGGGGAAGCTGCAGCGGCAAAAAAAATCTGAATTTCAACTGGCGCATCCTTATGGCGCCGGAGCCGGTCTGTGATTATATCATTATCCATGAAGTATGTCATCTCGTACATATGGATCATTCTCCTGCGTTCTGGGAATTGGTAGAACGGTACTGTCCGGATTACAAAAAGCATAAAAAATGGCTTAAGAACTATACAGAACTTTTGTATTTGTTCTAAACTATGGACAAAAAGAACTTCAATTTGTAATAAAAAACAGCCTCTTCACATACATTTAACTAAGTATGGAAGGGGCTGATTGTATGGATTTAAATGGAAAGAAAGAATATGATTTATACAAAGATATTCAATTAAGATGCGGCGGAGAAATCTACATAGGTGTGGTGGGACCGGTAAGGACCGGTAAATCCACTTTTATTAAGCGATTTATGGATCTTATGGTCCTGCCAAATATGACGGAATCCTATGAAAAGGAGCGCGTGGTGGATGAACTTCCCCAGAGCGCCGGGGGAAAAACGATCACCACTACTGAACCAAAGTTTATTCCCAAAGAGGCGGCAAAGCTCACATTAGGGGATGGAGTCGAGGCAAGAGTGAGGCTTATAGACTGTGTAGGCTACATGGTGGACGGTGCCAGTGGGCACATGGAAAATGAGGCGGAGCGCATGGTGAAGACGCCCTGGTCGGCGGAAGAGATTCCCTTTACCCAGGCGGCGGAGATCGGAACAAGAAAGGTCATCAACGATCATTCCACCATCGGCATTGTGGTCACCTGTGACGGCAGTTTCGGGGATATCAAGAGAGAAAATTATGTGGCGGCGGAAGAGCGGACCATAAAGGAACTGAAAAGATTAAGAAAGCCTTTCGTGGTGCTCTTAAATACGGCAAAGCCTTACGGGGAGGATGCGGCAAGGCTGGTTGAAGAGATTGGGAACAAATATGAAGTATCGGTGATGCCGGTCAACTGCGAACAGCTAAAGAAGGAGGACATCAACCAGATTCTTGAAAACATTCTGTATGAGTTTCCGCTTACCATGATTGAGTTTTATATGCCCAAGTGGGTGGAGATGCTGCCTGCCAATCACAAGATGAAGGTGGATCTGATCGAGCGTGTAAAAGAGCTTATGAATCAGTACAACTGCATCCGGGATGTCAAGAACCATCCGGTTTCCATGGAGGGACCATTCATCAAAAAATGCAAAATGGACAGCATCGACATGGCAGACGGATGTGTCAGAGTGTGGCTTGAGGTGGATGATGCCTACTACTATGAGATGCTCAGCGATATGGTGGGTGAGACCATAGACAATGAATATCATCTTTTGTCTGTGCTGAAAGAAATGGCAAAGATGAAACGGGAATATGTCAAGGTCCTTCACGCGGTTGACGCAGTCAGGCAAAAGGGCTACGGTGTGGTGACACCGGAGCGGAGCGAGATCAGGCTTGATAAACCGGAAGTGATCAGGCATGGCAATAAATTCGGCGTGAAAATCAGGGCAGAAAGTCCCAGCATTCACATGATACGCGCCAATATCGAGACGGAAATCTCACCCATTGTGGGTTCGGAAGAACAGGCACAGGATCTGATCCGCTTTATTTCCGATTCCAGCCAGAGTGAATCAGGGATTTGGGAAACCAATATTTTCGGTAAATCGGTGGAGCAGCTGGTGAATGACGGAATCACAAGCAAGCTCACCATGATTGGGGATGAGAGCCAGTTAAAGCTGCAGGAAACTATGCAGAAAATCGTCAACGATTCAAACGGAGGCATGGTCTGCATCATTATCTGATTTATTGAGGGACAGAACGATATAAAAGGAATCTCTTTGTGCTTTTCAGGCAAAGAGGTTCCTTTTTTGCAGTCATTTTTCATTACGGCATAAATCTAAAAAAAATTTGGCGGATGCGGTGAGAAATTTTTGTTTATGGTAAATGATGTGGAACTTTCGATGGAAGGACAGACCTTTGATGCGGATCTTTCTGACAAGCCCCTGCCCGAGCGCCGCACTTACCATTCGGCAGGGCAATACGGCAATCCCCAGACCGTTAGCCACGGCATTTATCAGCGCGGCGGTGCTGGTGGATTCCCAGATAGGGGTAATGGAAAAGCCGGCTTCTTCCGTTACACGGTCGAAGGTTTCACGGGTTCCGCTTCCGTACTCCCGCAAGAGGAATTTCTGACGGCGGAATGTTTCAATGGAAATTTCCTGTTCTGAGCAAAGCGGGCTGTCAGGGGGACAGATGACGCTTAAGCCATCTTCCATGTATTCCTCCGTGATAAGGGAGGAAATGTGTGAAACGCCTTCGATTAAGGCAAAATCAAGCTCATTATTCATGATCTTTTCTTCTAACTGTGCAGACGGACCGATAGTGGCATGGACTTCTGTGCCTGGGAATTGACTGTAAAATGCCTTTACATATCCGGGCAAAAACTGAGAACCGATTGTGATGCTGGCGCCCACCCGGAGAATACCGAAAGAGTCCCAATTTAACATTTTCTTTTCCATATCATCAAATAGAGTGGTGATATGGGAAGCATATTCCTTAAAACGAAGTCCTGCCTGGGTGATCTGCAATCGTCTTCCGATCCGGTCGAATAAAGCAATGCCGTAGTGGCTTTCTAGTTCCTTTATAGCAAGGCTTACTGCCGGCTGTGTCATATGTAAGTTTTCGGCGTCTTTGGTTGTGCTGCAGTCATTGCTGCAGATTGATAAAAAGATTTTCAAATGCCGTATGGTCATGTCTTTTTCCTTCTTTTGTAATATAGATTTTATTATATATTTAATAAAATTATATTATTTTTATTATATTTATACAAGTGTTATGATGGGGAAAAGGAGGAGATATTTTGAAAACAGATATACGTACTTACAGAAAACTATTTTTATCCACATTCCAGCTAAGTGCCTGTACATTCGGCGGCGGATTTGTCATGATTCCATTGATGAAAAAGAAATTTGTAGATGGGCTTCATTGGATAGAAGAACAGGAAATGATGGATCTGACGGCGATTGCCCAGTCATCGCCCGGAGCAATAGCCGTAAATGCTGCCATTCTTGTAGGGTATCGCTTGGCGGGAATTACCGGGGCTCTGGTGACGGCGCTGGCATCGGTTCTTCCGCCGCTTATCATTATTTCCATCATTTCCTGCTTTTATAAAGCCTTCCGGGAACATGCGCTTGTGACTATGGTGATGGTGGGAATGCTGGCAGGGGTTGCGGCGGTTCTGTGTGATGTGGTACTTACCATGGGCGCTTCGGTTGTAAAGGAAAGAAAAGTGCTTCCAATCATGATATTGGCAGCGTCATTTATTGCTGTCCATTTTTTTAAAATAAATATTGGTCTTGTGATTTTGGTCTGCGGCGTGCTGGGGGCGGCAGATTCTTTTAGGCAAAAGAAGAGGAAGGAGAAAGAACGTGATTTATGTTGAATTGTTGTGGAGCTTTTTTCAGATTGGATTATTCAGTATCGGGGGCGGATATGCGGCGATGCCGCTGATCAGGCAACAGGTGGTGGATGAGCATATGTGGCTGACGATGCAGCAGTTTGCAGATATCTTGACCATCGCAGAGATGACGCCAGGTCCTATTGCGGTTAACGCGGCAACCTTTGTGGGGATTTGGATTGCAGGAATACCGGACAGCTTTTCGGACACCCTTGTTAAAAAACTGCCTCCTATCTTTTTGAGACCAGCGCAGGCATCTCACAAAACAACAGGCTGATCCAGCCGAACCCCATGCCCTGAAGTAAGTGGCAGCAAATGTTGTCCAGATGTTACGGTCAGATTACAATGATAGACGAGGCAGGAGGAAGGATTCTGGATAAGATTAAAGAATTAGGGTTTGATCAGGATACCCTGATTATCTGGACGGCAGATCATGGAGATGCGCTGGGCTGCCACGGGGGACACTTTGATAAAAACTGCTATATGCCGGAGGAGGTCATGCGGATTCCCATGGCGATAAAGTACCCTCCAGTCATTCCGGCAGGAACAGCATTTACAGGGAAAATCGATGGAAGGAGTCTGCTTGAACTGTTTGGGGAGAAAAAATCATCCTGGCGCAAAGTGGTGCTGGCAGAAAAAAACGGTCATTTGACCCCGTGGATGGGAAGGATGGTGGCAGACCAAAGATGGAGCACATGGAAAGCCATGTGCCCTCTCCAGGCGGACTTAAGGTACAGCCCCCTACCGCAACGTGGAGGATGCCTTTGCATTTATAGATGAATTAAAGAAAGGCGATGCGCCTGATACGCCCTTTTTTATGTGGCTTTCCTTTGCAGAGCCTCACAGTCCCTATCAGGTTCCGGAACCTTATTTTGACTTATTTCCGCCGGAAGAATTGCCTGCGCTGGATACCGGGGCGGCGGATCTTGCCGCCAAAGGACCGCGATATCAGCGGCTTAGGGAATGCTGGGAGGAAGTGTTAGGCGGCGCGGTGGACGAGAGGATACCAAGGGTCCGCTCCAATTACCACGGCATGCTAAGGCTTCTGGACGACCAGCTAAAAAGGCTGATGAAGGGCTTGCAGGAACGGAAACTGGATAGGGACACACTTGTGATCTATCTGTCTGATCACGGAGATTTTGTAGGAGAATACGGACTTATCAAAAAAGGGTCCAACCCCTGTGACTTTTATGTGCTGGACCAGTATTGCTTAGGAAATATGAACTGCCATTCTATGAAGGAGATAGAAGATAAGAGAAAGAAATCAGGATTTATGGAGCGTTCCTTTTTCCACGCTGAAAAGTGCAGGGAATGCAAGTGGTTTTCACTGTGCAGAGGAGGATGCTTCCGCAGCCGGATAGAGACAGGGCAGGATAGGGAAGGAATAAACTATTTCTGCAGAAGCTATCAGATGTTTTTCGAGACCTGTTTTGAAAGACTGCGGCAGGTTGCAGTGGAAATATACGAGGCAGGAAATAAGTAGCAAAGTTTAGCCTGCTGCACTGCCCCGGCAGGCTGAACTTCCACAATAATTATCTCAATATCCTCCACAATAAGTACTCCTTTTCATTGCAGGCGCATGAAATCTGTGTTACTATTATAAATAAAACGAAAGGGAGGGATTTACATGAACCAAGTGTACGAAAAGGTTGTAAAATGTTATGAAAGTATCAAGGACAGGATCCCCTTTAAGCCTAAGGTTGCGTTAGTCTTAGGGTCGGGGCTTGGCAATTATGCGGATACTATGGATGTGAAGGCGGAAATCGATTACAGTGAGATCGAACAGTTTCCCGTTTCCACAGTCCCGGGACATGCCGGAAAGTTCATATTTGGATATGTCAAGGATGTACCTGTAGTCTGTATGAAAGGGAGGGTACATTATTATGAAGGATATCCTATTTCGGATGTAGTGCTCCCCACCCGTTTGATGAAGATGATGGGAGCTGAAATCTTATTTCTCACCAATGCTTCAGGGGGAATCAACCCGTCTTATGGCGCAGGAAGCTTTATGCTGATCAAAGACCACATTTCTTGTTTCGCACCCAACCCTTTGATTGGAGAAAACATAGAAGAATTTGGATGCCGTTTCCCTGATATGAGTACGGTCTATGACAGGGATCTGCAGTCTACTATCAGAAAGAAGGCAGAAGAATGCGGGATTCCTCTTACAGAAGGCATTTATGCCCAGCTTACAGGTCCGTCTTTTGAATCGCCGGCGGAAATACAGATGCTCCGCATTCTTGGCGCAGACGCTGTGGGCATGAGCACGGTGGTTGAGGCGATTGCAGCAAATCATATGGGAATGAGGATCTGCGGCATTTCCTGTGTGGCTAATTTAGCGGCAGGCATGACAGACCAGCCCCTTACCCACGAAGAGGTGCAGGAAGCTTCCAATAAGGCGGCGCCGTTGTTCCGCCAGCTGGTGACAGAGTCGATTGCGTCATTCTGAAAAGAGATTACCAGAAGGAGAGAAACATGGTCGGAATAGAAGAGATACCGGTAAAGGAGCTGATCAGCTCTGCGATAGAAGCAAGAAAAAAAGCGTATGTCCCATACTCGGGATATATGGTAGGAGCAGCAGTCCTGACCAATGAACTGCGGATTTATACCGGCTGTAACATTGAGAACGCGTCTTATACGCCGACAATCTGTGCAGAGCGGACGGCAATCAGCAAGGCGGTCAGCGAAGGAAGGAGAAGATTCCTTGCGATTGCCGTTGTGGGGAGCCCTAACGGGGATGTGATTACCCAGTATGCATATCCTTGTGGTGTGTGCAGGCAGGTGATGCGTGAATTTGCCGATCCGGAGCAGTTTGTGGTAATTGTGGCAAGAAGTGAAGAGGATTATAAGCTATATCGCTTAAAGGAGCTGCTTCCTGAAAGTTTTGGACCGGAAAATTTAAATGTTTAATATCCTAACATTTGAAAGGACTTTAACACATGAATATAAGACTATATAATGCCAAAATCCTGACGATGGAAGAGGGACGGGAGTTATTTGAAGGAGAAATCTGGATTCGGGATGACAAGATTATTTATGTAGGAAAAGGGACGGGACCGGATGAAATCTATGACGTTCTGCCGGGCGGATGTATCATATGGGACAGAGAATTGGACTGTATGGGGAATCTTTTGATGCCGGGATTTAAAAATGCCCATACCCACTCAGGAATGACGCTCTTAAGATCTTATGCCGATGACCTTCCGCTGGATGAGTGGCTGAATCACAAGATTTTTCCAGTAGAAGCCCAAATGACGGCTGAGGATATCCGAGAACTATCCAAGCTGGCGATTTTGGAATATCTGACCACCGGGGTTACGGCAGTATTTGATATGTATCTGACGCCGGAGGCGATAGCAGCAGCCTTTGACGATATGGGAATGAGATGTGTGCAGGTAGGGGCTGTGAATAATTTCAGCCAGTCCCCAGCCATGGTGGAGGAGATGTACCAGAAACTTAATCATGCGGGTCCCCTTCAATCTTATGTGATCGGTTTCCATGCAGAATATACCTGTTCAAGAGAACTGTTGGAGGAAATTGCAAAATTAGCGCATAAATACAAAGCACCTGTTTTTACCCATTTAGCAGAGACCGAAAAGGAAGTGGCACAGTGCATAGAGCGCTACGGAAAAACGCCCATGGCATTCTTGGATTCCTTAGGAATGTTCGATTACGGCGGAGGAGGATATCATTGTGTGCACATGACGCCCGAGGATATTGAAATCATGAAAAATAAGGGATTGTATGCAGTTACCAATCCCGGTTCTAATGTAAAGCTTGCCAGCGGGACAGCGCCCATTACGCAGCTGCTCAAGGCTGGCGTTAAAGTTGCGGTGGGGACAGACGGACCTGCCAGCAACAATTGTCTTGACATGTTCCGTGAAATGTTTCTTGTGACGGGACTTGCAAAGCTGAAAGAAAAGGATGCGTCTGCCGTGGACGCAATGGAAGTCTTGAAAATGGCGACCGTCAACGGCGCCCATGCAATGGGGCTTAAGGATGCAGATATGCTGAAGGCTGGGAAACAGGCAGATATCATTATGATTGATCTGAATCAACCCAATATGAGACCCCTTCATAATATTCCCAAAAATCTGGTATACAGCGGAAGTAAACAGAATGTCATCATGACCATGGTTGGCGGAAAGATTCTTTATGAAAAAGGAGAATTTCATACAAAGGATAGACCAGAAGAAATCTACCGAAAAGCGGATGACATTGTCAAGAGGATCATGCGCAAATAACAAAGGAGAACAACCATGGAAAAGAAAAACAAAGTTTCGGCTTTAAGTTCTATCAAAACAAAAATTATTTTATTGATCGTATTATCAGTTCTTGTCACCACTACCCTATGCGTATCCAGGGTTATCTCAGTAGTGAGGGAAAGCCAGACTCTGGTGGTTAAAAATTACATGAAAGACATTGCCCTGATTGCAGGAGAAGGAATAGACCGTGAAATGACTTTTGTTGATGCGGCGTCTGTTTTGACAGCAGAGGAACTGGGAAATATTGTAGGTTCCCTTCGAGTGGAAGGAATGGATTCAAGCTATGCTTATGTTGTATCTGACGGCGGAACGATGCTCTACCATCCTACGGCAGATAAAATCGGACAACCGGTTGAGAATGATGCGGTCAAGCAGCTCCTTGGGAAAATCGGGAAGGGAAACAGACCAGAATCAGATGTAATCACCTATGAATTTAAAGGGGTTATGAAATATGCATCTTTCTATATTGGCAAGAATATGGACTATATTGTGGTAGTTACAGCTGATGAAGAAGAGGCGCTTGAAAGTATTCATGTGATTTTAAAGGATAGTATTCTGGTAGCATTAATAACGCTTGTTCTTTGCTCTATTGTGGGACTTCTTGTAGCGATTAGAATCGTAAAACCAATTGAGAGGATAACGCAAATGACGACCAGCTTATCGGAGCTGGATTTCACCAGAAACGAGCATCAGGACTATGTAGAAAAGAGAAAAGATGAAACAGGTCTTATGGGACGGTCCATGAGTGTGCTCCGGAATCAATTGACATCTACAATTAAGTCTATTGCCGTGCACAGTCGTCATTTGTATGATGCGTCTACAGCAATGAACAACAGTGCGGAGGAAACAGCTATTGCAATTGATCAGGTGGAGAAGGCAATCGCGGAAATCGCACAGGGGGCAACCTCACAGGCACAGGAAACACAGACGGCAACAGAAAATGTCATCCTTATGGGCAACATGATTGAAGAGACCAATGAAGAAGTGGAAACTTTACGGGAAAATGCAAGAAAAATGCGTGATGCTGGCAATAAGGCGATTGGGATTATAGCCGATTTAAACACTGTCAATCAAAGGACAAAAGAGGCAATTCAGATTATTTATGATCAGACCAATACCACCAATATTTCTGCGATGAAGATCAGGGAAGCTACAGATATGATCAGCGATATTGCAGAGGAGACAAATCTTTTATCTTTAAATGCATCTATTGAGGCGGCAAGAGCGGGAGAACAGGGAAGAGGCTTTGCAGTAGTGGCATCCCAGATTCAGAAACTTGCAGAACAGTCCAATGAATCTGCAAGGCAGATTGATGGAATCATCAATTCTCTGATTGCTGATTCAGAAAAATCTGTAGATACAATGGAAGATGTAAAAGAAGTTATTGAAAAACAAAATGAAAATGTAATGAATACAGAGGGCGCTTTCCATGAAGTGAAGGATGGCATTGATAAATCCATTGACGGAATCCGTGCAATAGCAGCAAGGACAAAGAAACTTGACGAAGCAAGGATACGTGTGGTGGATGTTGTTCAGAATTTGACTGCAATCGCCCAGGAAAATGCAGCAAGCACAGAAGAAACCTCTGCGTCTGCTGCTGAGGTTGGATCAATCATAAGCAGTATTGCCGAAAATGCAAAACAGCTGAATGAGATTGCAAATGAAATGGAAGAAAATATTAATTTATTTGTTGTGGAGTGAGCGTTAAATGGAGTATATTATTTTTGCGGCAGTGATGGCGGGGATTGTCGTGCTCTTTATAATCAAGGGGTTATATGATTATAAGCAGTCCGAAAAGAAATTTATCAGGAAACGTTATAGTGATTACGGCGTTTTGCCGCAAAGAGAGTATAAACCTGAACAATTTGAAGCGATATCACATTATTTTCAGAAACACGCAGACGGATTTTGCATCGATGATATCACTTGGAATGATTTAAATATGGACGAAATATTCAAAAAAATGAATTTTACCTATTCGGCTGCCGGTGAGGAGTATCTTTATTATCTTTTGAGAAGACCCTGTATGGAGAAAGAAGAACTTTTTCATAGAGAGGAGATTATCCGCTTTTTTCAAGAGCATGCTGATGAGCGGGTAGCATATCAGGTCATGTATCATAAGCTGGGAAGAACCGGAAAGTTTTCCATATATGATTATCTGGACTATCTGGATGGGTTGGGGAAGCGCAGCAATATGCCCCATTATCTTGCTCTTGTCCTGCTTGCGGTAAGCATTGGGATTTTATTCATGGATGTAACCTTTGGAATCGTGATGTTGGTTTGTGTCCTGGCATTCAATAATGTTAGCTATTTTAAGGTTAAAGGTGAAATCGATCCGTATATTATCAGTTTTGCGTATGTATTTCGTCTTTTAGATGCCGTTAAAACTTTAAAGGCAAAAACTCAGAAAGCAGAGAGTCTTAAGGACGAATTTGAAGTTCTAAAAAAGAGCAGCGCTTCTATGGGAGGATTTAAGAGAGGAGCGTTTATCATCATGTCAGGGGGAAGGATGTCCGGATCGGGCAATCCCCTTGATATGTTGTTGGATTTTGTAAGGATGGGATTTCATTTAGATTTGATAAAATTTAACCAGATGCTGTCGGAGACCAGGAAGCATATTTCGGATATTGACAATATGATTACTATCATAGGTAAAATCGAAGCAATGATTGCAATTGGTGAATACAGGGCATCTCTGGAGGAATATTGCATTCCGGAGTTTGTGGGGAAAACAGGTTTAAATGCAGAAGAACTATATCACCCGCTTATCAATGAACCGGTAAAAAATACGATTTACACGTCTTCTGGCATTTTGATAACAGGCTCCAATGCCTCAGGAAAATCAACTTTTTTAAAGACGGTTGCAATCAATAGCCTTTTTGCACAGACTATTCATACCTGCCTTGCAAAGCGGTACGAAACAGCATTATTCCGCATGGTATCTTCTATGAGTCTTAAGGACGATGTACAAAGTGGTGACAGCTACTATATGGCAGAGATTAAATCCATTAAGCGTATTTTAGACTTGACTTTGTCAGAAGGAATTCCTGTTTTATGTTTTGTAGATGAAGTGCTCAGAGGAACGAATACGGTGGAACGGATTGCAGCATCTACCCAGATTCTCAAGAGTCTTTGCAGAAATAACTGCATATGTTTTGCGGCAACCCATGACATTGAATTGACGCATCTTCTGGAAGGGATATTTGACAATTATCATTTTACAGAGAAGATAGAGGAAAATGATATCTCTTTCACGTACAAAATTATGGACGGAAGAGCATCCTCTCGCAATGCCATAAGGCTCCTTGGCATTATGGGATATGAACCTGCAATCATTGGTGAAGCAGAGAAAATGGCGGCAGATTTTTTGGTGTCAGGAGTATGGCATAGGCTTGACTATCAGAATGCACAATGATATGATAATTTAATGAAAACATGAAAGGGTTTGATGAGCATATGGAAAATCTGATATTATTTTTTAATTCCTTTTTATCTTATCTGCTGGTATTGGCTGTAATCGTAGTATTAGCTGGGATTGCGATTTTTGTTGGCATTAAAATGCGCAAGCGCAAAAATGAACAGCTTGAAAAAGAAAGTAATACTGCAAATGCAAAGGCTTAAGTGGCAGAATCTGTTTGAAAAATATAGAAACAATTTCATAACACCAGGCGCCTATAGCTTTATGGATTGGCGTTTGTAAAAGGAGCGCAAAGCCTGCTTTGCGCTTTTTAATTATGTATTATTAAGGGGGCGTGTATGGGCAGATTTGACATTATTCTATGGGACGTTGACCAGACGCTGCTGGATTTTAAAAAGTCGCAGGAATATGCGTTGCAGTATAGCTTTATGAAATTTGGAAGAGAAATTGATGATGTAGTTCAGGGGCAGTATGATGTGGTTAATCATGCCTACTGGAAGCGCTATGAACTTGGTAAGATTACTAAAGATGAACTACTTACAGGAAGATTTGCCACTTTATTTGAACAGCTTGGCATTAAGGAAATTCCGGTAGGGGAATTTCAAGCAGTTTATCAGAATGCGCTTGGCTCGGTTTATTATTTTAGAGACGATGCTTATCAGCTGTGCAGCAAATTAAAGGGGAAGGTTCGTCAGTACGCCGTGACCAACGGGGTATCTTCTACACAGCGCAGGAAACTGCGCTTGTCAGGTCTTGATCAGATTTTTGATAATATCTTTGTTTCAGAAGAAATAGGAGCTCCGAAACCACAGCTTTTTTATTTTGAGAAATGTTTTCAGCAAATAGAAGGTTTCCAAAAAGAGAAGGCGCTGATTGTGGGGGACTCGCTATCTAGCGATGTGCAGGGCGCAAACAATGCGGGACTCGCGTGCTGCTGGTATAATCCCTATAAATTTGAAAACAATACCGGACTTAAAATTGACTACGAAATACAAAATTTGTGGGAGGTGGAGGAAATCATAGCATGGCAAAATCAGTAAATCAGAAAATGAAGTTGTTGTATATACTTAAAATTCTTACAGAAAAGACAGATGAGTCACATTGCCTTCCAGCCCAGGAGATTATTGCGCTGCTTGCCAGCTATGGTATTACGGCTGAAAGAAAGAGCATTTATGATGATATAGAATGTCTAAATCATTTCGGCTATGATATCGTCAACGTGAAGTCAAGAAAAGGAGGCGGCTACTATTTGGCGAGCAGGGAATTTGAACTACCAGAATTAAAGCTTTTGGTAGACGCTGTACAGGCGTCACGTTTTATCACCCAGAAGAAATCAAGGGAATTGATTTCAAAAATTGAAAAATTGGCAGGTCCTTATGAGGGAAAACAGCTGCAGAGACAGGTATTTGTGGCAGGTAGAGTAAAGACGGAAAATGAGAGTATTTATTATAATGTGGACCGCATACATAAGGCGATACAGGATAATGCGCCAGTAATGTTTCTTTATCTTGCATGGAATGTAAAAAAAGAGCTGGTTCCCAGACATGAAGGGAAGAAATACCGCATCAGCCCATGGGCTCTTACTTGGCAAGATGAAAATTATTACCTCATTGCTTATGACGATGAGGTAGGGCGCATCAAGCACTTTCGGGTGGATAAAATGAGCAATATTACGCAGCTTTCTAATGAAATCCGCAAGGGAGTGGAGGCTTTTAAGGAATTTGATATTGCCCAGTACACCAACAGGACGTTCGGAATGTTTGGTGGTGAGCCGGAGACGGTGTCATTACAGTTGCCGGAGCACATGATTGGAATCATTTTTGACCGTTTTGGAAAGGAAATCGATCTGCGCAGGCTGTCGAATGGGAATGTGGGCGTAAGAGTCAAAGCGGCGGTGAGCGGACAGTTTTATGGATGGCTCACAGGTCTTGGAAAGGATGTGCTTCTTTTAGGACCTGAGCATGTAAAGGATGGATATGTTGCTTTTATAAAAAATATAATGAATCAATATGAGCAGTGAGTGCTTTTGAATGGAGGAACAATGAAACTACAAGTTGCAGATAGAATGAAAGATTATGAAGAAGGTGTTTTTCAGCTTTTAAATGAAAAGAAGGAAGAGGTAGAAAGGACTGGTAAAAAGGTATACAACCTGTCTGTGGGCACGCCTGATTTTCCTACAGATCCGCATATTATGGAGGCTGTGGTGAAAGCAGCGGAAAATTCTGACAACTATAAATATGCGCTGAAGCTTTTGCCGGAGCTTGCCCAGGCGGTGATCCGACGTTTTAAAGAACGTTATCATGTGACGCTTACAGAAGAAGAAGTGACAGATGTCTATGGGTCCCAAGAGGGAATTGCGCACATTGGTCTATCTCTTTGTAATCCTGGGGATGTGGTACTGGTGCCGGATCCAGGTTATCCGATTTTTTCAATTGGACCTTCTTTGGCGATGGCGGATGTGAGAACGTATGAATTAAGACCAGAGAATGATTATCTTCCTGATTTAGATGGCATTGATGAGGAGACTTGCCAAAAGGCCAAGTTTATGATTGTTTCTTATCCCCTCAATCCGATTTGCAGGATTGCGCCGGATTCTTTTTATGAAAAATTGATTCCGTGGGCACAGGCGCATGAAATTATAATCGTTCACGACAATGCATATTCTGATATTATTTATGATGGGCATATAGGGAAGTCCATTTTGCAGTTTGACGGGGCAAAGGAAAATTGCATAGAGTTTTATTCCTTGTCGAAAAGCTACAATTATACCGGAGCAAGGGCTGGATTTCTGGTAGGGAATCAGTATCTGGTACAGAACCTCAAAAAGCTGCGTTCTCAGATTGATTACGGAACCTTCCTTCCAGTCCAGTATGGTGCGATTGCAGCCCTTACGGGACCGGATGAGGGAGTCAGAGAGCGGTGTGCGCAGTATCAACAGCGAAGGGATGCGCTCTGCGGCGGGCTGAGAAAGATTGGCTGGGATATTCCCGACAGCCAGGGAACGATGTTTGCTTGGGGAAAGATTCCAAAAGAGTATTCGGATGATGTTTCCTTCGTGATGGAACTGCTTCAAAAATCAGGGGTGCTCTGTACACCGGGAAGCAGTTTCGGAAAAGGAGGGAAAGGACATGTGCGCTTTGCACTTACCCTTCCGGTAGAAGAGATTAATCTTGCGGTAGCTGCAATAGAGGCTTCCGGTATGATACAAAAGCATGACTAAAGTACTATGTAAAATAATAAACAATTCCAATTTGTTTTTTTGGGCATATTTTATGAGCTTATCAAGTTGACATCTGTATAGGGTTTCATTATACTAGTTACTAGTACAATATCTTGACTTATATAGGACGAAAATACTATATTTAGTGCCTTGCATTGCGGACGAGAGGAAAATGGAGGAAATGAAATGAGTGAAATGCAGGAAAAAACTGCAGAATACGGCGCGCTGTTTAAGCCGGAGAGAATAGTCAAAGTGATTAAAAAGGATGGCAGCCTGGAAGCATTTAATGTGCAGAAGGTAATTGATGCTGTGGGGAAAAGTGCTTACAGGGCTTTGACGAAATTCACCGATGAGGAGAAGAAACATATCTGCCAATATGTTGTGGAGAAAGTGAATGAACTGGAGCAGGATGAGATACCGATTCCGATTATGCATAATATTGTAGAAAGCGCGCTTGAGGACGTAAAGCCCATTGTGGCAAAGAGTTACCGTGATTACCGCAATTATAAGCAGGATTTTGTCCGCATGATGGATGATGTGTACAAAAAGAGTCAGTCGATTATGTATGTGGGGGACAAGGAAAATGCCAATACGGACAGTGCCCTTGTGTCTACGAAGAGAAGTTTGATTTTTAATCAGTTTAATAAAGAGTTATATCAAAAGTTTTTTATGACTACAGAAGAGATACAGGCGTGCAGGGATGGTTATATTTATGTTCATGATATGTCTGCAAGGCGGGATACCATGAACTGCTGTCTCTTTGACGTGGCTAATGTATTGACCGGCGGTTTTGAGATGGGAAATATCTGGTATAATGAACCTAAAACACTGGATGTGGCTTTTGACGTAATTGGAGATATCGTCTTAAGTGCAGCAAGTCAGCAATACGGTGGTTTTACCGTTCCGGAAGTGGACAAGATCTTAGAGCCATATGCTGAAAAAACCTACCAGAGAAGTCTTAAGAGATATGCCAATTTAGGAATCGACGAGGAGACGGCGCAGGCAGAGGCTTATGCGGATGTAAAGCGCGAGTTTGAACAGGGATTTCAGGGATGGGAATATAAGTTTAATACGGTTGCATCAAGCCGCGGCGATTATCCGTTTATCACAGTGACAGCCGGCATTGGTACGGGACGCTTTGCACAGCTTGCCACCATTTCTCTTTTGAATGTAAGAAGAAGAGGACAGGGAAAGAAAGACTGTAAAAAACCGGTGCTTTTTCCTAAAATTGTGTTTTTGTATGATGAAAATCTTCATGGTCCCGGCAAAGTTCTTGAGAATGTGTTTGAAGCCGGCGTGAAGTGTTCTGCTAAGACCATGTACCCTGACTGGCTTTCTCTGACAGGAAAGGGGTATATTGCCAGTATGTATAAGCAGTATGGAAAAGTGATTTCTCCTATGGGATGCCGTGCTTTTCTTTCCCCTTGGTATGAAAGAGGCGGCATGCATCCGGCAGATGAAAATGACAAGCCTGTGTTTGTAGGACGTTTCAATATCGGAGCAGTATCACTCCACTTGCCTATGATCCTTGCTAAATCAAGACAGGAAAATAAAGATTTCTTTGAAGTGCTGGATTATTATTTAAATTTGATTCGCCAGCTCCATATAAGAACTTATGCATATTTAGGAGAAATGCGTGCCTCCACGAATCCCCTTGCGTATTGCGAAGGCGGATTTCTAGGCGGTCATTTAAAGCTGACGGATAAGATTAAGCCGATTTTAAAGTCTGCTACAGCAAGTTTCGGCATTACAGCTTTTAATGAGCTGCAGGAGTTGTATAACGGAAAGTCGCTGGTAGAGGATGGAGAATTTGCACTGGAAGTACTGGAACATATCAATCAGAAGGTAAATGAATTTAAGGAAGAAGATGGAAATCTCTATGCTATATATGGAACGCCTGCGGAGAGTCTTTGTGGTCTTCAGGTAAAGCAGTTCCGTGCCAAATATGGGATCGTGGAAGGGGTTTCAGACAGGGAATACGTATCTAACAGTTTTCATTGTCATGTTTCCGAAGAAATCACGCCGATTCAGAAACAAGATTTAGAGTATCGTTTCTGGGAACTATCAAATGGTGGGAAGATACAGTATGTAAAATATCCAATTGACTATAATGTGGAGGCAATTAAGACGTTGATTCGCAGGGCAATGGACATGGGATTTTATGAAGGCGTTAACTTATCCCTTGCTTACTGTGATGACTGTGGTCATCAGGAGTTGGAGATGGATGTATGTCCGGTATGTGGAAGCAAGAATCTGACGAAGATTGAGCGGATGAACGGCTACCTGTCTTACTCCAGAGTACATGGAGACACTAGGCTGAATGAAGCGAAGATGGCGGAAATTGCAGAAAGGAAGAGCATGTGAGTAAATGAGATATCACAATATTACAAAGGATGATATGTTAAATGGTGATGGACTGCGTGTAGTTCTATGGGTCTCGGGATGTTCTCATTGCTGCAAGGAATGTCATAATCCTATTACATGGGATCCTGCCGGTGGAATTTTGTTTGATGAGAGCGCCAAGCAGGAGATTTTTGGACAACTTGATAAACCCTATATTTCTGGCATTACGTTTTCAGGTGGAGATCCGCTTCATGCAGCTAATCGTTTGGATGTGAGAAATTTTATAGTAGAAATTAAGGAAAAATATCCTGAAAAGACGATTTGGCTCTATACAGGAGACATATGGGAGAATATCGTGCATTATTCTATTATGCCGTATATTGATGTACTGGTGGATGGTGAATTTCAAATCCACAAAAAAGACAATAAACTCCTTTGGAAAGGAAGCAGCAACCAGAGAGTGATTGATGTCAAAAAAACGCTCAGGCAGACGGATCCTTCTGTTCCCGTTCTGCATTGTGCAGATTACGCATAGAAAGGATTTTCTGATTGATGGAAACAATTAGGATTAAATATTTTACAGATAAGATTGAGAAACTTACTTATATAGATGGCAAGTCAGACTGGATTGATCTTCGTGCGGCTCAGGATATAGATTTAAAGCAAGGGGAATACGCCTTAGTTCCGCTGGGAGTGGCAATGGAACTCCCTCAGGGATATGAGGCACATATCGTACCGAGAAGTTCTACTTTTAAAAATTTTGGCGTTATCCAGACCAATCATCAAGGCGTAGTGGATGGTTCTTACTGTGGGGATAATGATCAATGGTTCATGCCGGTATATGCCATACGAGATACGCACATTTCCTGCAATGACAGAATCTGTCAGTTCAGGATTGTGGAGAATCAGCCCAAAATCAATTTTCAGGAAGTGAGCGTTTTGACGAAGGCAGACAGAGGTGGTTTTGGAAGCACGGGAAAGCAGTAATTGTAAAATATTTTAATTTAGTATAAAATAACTCCTTTTGCCACATAATGCTAAGAGAATGCATAAGTGTGCGGAAGGAGTTTTTTATGGATAAAAATAAGATGAGTTCTTCACTTTCTGAAAATATGAAATATTTAAATAATTATCTTGCCGTAGATGCTAATTTTGATATTATTTATCGTGTTATAAAAATTGGTGGGAAAGAAGCGTGCATGTATTTTATTGATGGTTTCTGTAAGGATGAACTGATGCAGAAAATGCTTCAATACTTTATGGATATCAAAGAGGAAGAAATGCCAGAGGATGCCCATGGTATGTCAAAGAGCAATCTGCCATATGTAGAGGTGGATTTACAGGACAAATGGGATCAGATCACTTATTTTATTATGTCAGGGGTATTTGCACTTTTTATTGACGGATATGACCAATGTCTGCTGATTGACTCAAGGACCTACCCGGCAAGGAGTGTGGGAGAGCCGGAAAAGGATAAGGTGCTGCGCGGTTCCAAGGATGGATTTGTGGAAACCATCGTTTTTAATACGGCTTTGATAAGACGCAGAATCAGAAGCGCACAGTTGCACATGGAAATGCTTCATGCTGGAAACAGTTCGCAGACGGATATCGTGCTTTGCTACATGGATGACAGGGTGGATCATGCGTTTTTAAATCAGATTAAAGAACGTATCAATCATATACAGGTGGATGCACTCACTATGAATCAGGAAAGTCTGGCAGAATGTCTGTATAAGAAGAAATGGTACAATCCATTTCCTAAATTTAAATTTACAGAAAGACCTGATACTGCTTCGGCTCAAATTCTGGAGGGAGATATCGTCATTTTGGTAGATAATTCTCCTTCTGCTATGATTACGCCTACCTCTATCTTCGATGTGGTGGAAGAGGCAGATGACTATTATTTCCCGCCGATTACCGGAACATATCTTCGGTTGTCCAGATTTTTGATAGCGATTCTGACTTATTTCATGACACCTACATTTTTACTTCTCATGCAGAGCCCAGAGTGGATTCCAGCCGGATTTGAATTTATCATGGTGAAGGATACCACCAATATTCCTTTGATCTGGCAGTTTTTGATTTTGGAACTTGCTATTGACGGGCTTCGGCTTGCAGCAGTGAATACGCCTAATATGTTGAGCACGCCGCTCAGCGTTATGGCGGCGCTGGTTCTGGGAGAGTTTTCAGTAAACAGCGGATGGTTTAATTCAGAGGTTATGCTGTATATGGCGTTTGTTGCAATTGCAAATTATACGCAGGCAAGTTATGAACTCAGTTATGCAATTAAATTTATGCGAATCATCAATTTGATTCTGACGGCAATCTTTGGTATATGGGGATATATTGCAGCGGTTATCCTGCTCATTCTTGCAATTGGAACAAACAGAACGGTATCTGGGAAGAGTTATGTCTATCCATTGGTTCCTTTCAACCTGAAACAGCTTTCAAAGAGACTGTTCAGATACAGACTGCCTGGATCACGTGAATAAAGATAAATTTGTCCAGCCCGTAAGGGCTGGGCAAAATCTTTACGGATATAGTTTGTAAAATATGAGTAAAAATGTTAAAATACAAGCAATATGAAGAACCAAGATAAGGAGAGAGTAGGATGGAAGTATTTAAAATTATTACAAACACGACGGCAGATCTTCCGATGGATTACATAAAAGAAAATCAGCTTGGGCTGGTTTACTTTAATTATATTATGGATGGAATCTCTTACGGGAAAGATAAAGAACTGGATTGGAAAGAGTTTTACCGCCTGATGCGCGAGGAAGGAAAGATGCCTACTACTTCCCAGGTAAACCCTCAGCAATACAAGGAATATTTTGAGGAATTTCTAAAAGAGAATAAAAATCTGCTTTATATTTCATTTTCCTCCGGTTTAAGCGGTTCCTGTGGCAATGCAATGCTTGCGGCAGAAGAACTGATGGAAGAAAGAGAAGATTGTCATATCATTGTGGTGGATTCTAAGTGTGCTTCTATGGGTGAGGGATTGTTTGTCCATAAGGCAGTCATGATGAAAGAGCAGGGTAAAACCATGAAAGAGACGGCAGACTATCTGAATGCGCTGGTGCCTCATCTTACGCATGTTTTTACAGTAGATGATTTGAACCATCTATATAGAGGAGGGCGTGTCAGCAAGGCGGCGGCAATTGTCGGAACGATTGCAGGCATCAAACCCATCCTTCATGTGGATGATGAAGGTCACCTGATTCCGCTAAGCAAGGTGAGAGGGCGCAAAAAATCTTTAAATGCATTGGTGGATTATATGGAGCAAAAGGTCAAAGATGGATATCTTGAAAAAAATGATATCGTGTTTATCAGCCATGGGGACGCTTTGGCTGATGCGGAGTATGTGAAGGAAGAAATTGGAAGGCGTTTTGGAATTACAGAGTTTAAAATCAATCACATTGGTCCCACCATCGGCGCACATTCAGGTCCCGGAACAATTGCTTTGTTTTTTGAGGGCATCAGCAGATGAAAGAGAGGAGCTGCTGGTCATCTATATTTTCTGTATGTAAAAACAGGAGGCAGATTGGAAGTCTGTCTCCTGTAAATCGTTTATCTGACTAATTTGTAGAAAATTGTAGAATATTTTCTAAATCTGCAATTAGTTCTCTGGAATATACTTCTGCACTATAATAAATTTGTTCAGCCTTTGAGTAATTTCCGTCTTTTATTGCAGAAATGACTTCTCCGCCAAATTTGTGGAATCGCTGGTGCTTACTTCCAAGACCATCCCATATGGAACGAACAGCGGGAATCTGGGGAGTCATGGAATAATAAAAATGACCAAACCCGCATTTGGAAGAATCTAACTGTAATGGAATGATATTGCGTTCGTTTACCATTTTTTCGAGATTCTTGAGCCAAGATTTGTGTGCAGTAATTGCGCTGCTTACTTGCTTGGAAAATTCTGTGTTTTCTAAATGGAAGAAAGCATCTTCAGTCATAGAACCCATTTGCTTTATGGTATCGTCCAAGGTTTTTTCGATATCAACGACAGGCTCTGTTGCTTTTTTGAGTTCCTGACTGACATTCATCATAAATTCGGTGCTGTCTCTTAACTGATTTTCCATTTCATTCATGGAACTGCTGAGTTCTTCACTGACAGCGGCAATAGAACTGATGGATTCGCTGACCATAGAAACGTGGGCTTGATTTTCGCTGTTCAATTCCCAGACATTTCCAATCTTTTCGGTCATTGCTCCAAGAGCGCTTATAGTTCCTGCGGCACTTTCAACACTTTGCTGTGATGCCATTTTCATTTCTTCCACAAATTCACTCATATTTCCGGTCAGCTTCTGGGTCTCTTCTGCCAATTTTCTGATTTCTGCGGCTACAACGGCAAAACCGCGCCCTGCTTCACCGGCTCTTGCCGCCTCGATGGATGCATTTAATGCCAGAAGATTGGTCTGCATGGATATAGTGTCGATTCCTGAGATAACTTCATTCATGGAGTTGATAACTTCAAGCAGGTTATCCATATCTTTCTGCATCTGGTGGGAACTTTCAATGGTCTGGGAGGAGAGATCCTTGATGGAGGTAAGTTCGTTCTGACAGGCGTCAATCTTGCTGTAAACCTCCTCTGCTTCCGAGGCAACTTTGACAATTGTGTTGGTAAGTTCCTCATGCTGATTATCTGCATTTCCTGTTGTGTATGAATTTCCGGTCGAAGATCCAAAGATAGTTTCTGCAGCTTTTGCTACATTATGGGAGATATCGACAATTTTCTGTGTTTCATACTGCATTGTAAGATCAAGGGAACTAATCTGCATAACAGCTTTGAGGTTCATCTCAAAGATTTCTGCAAACTGTTTTCTTGCACGGAATAGCCGCTGATAAATGTTATTTAGTTCGGGTTCCCGGGAATAATCCTCAGCCTTTAGCTGGGAAACTGCTTTCATAAGCACTGTTGTTTTCTTATTTCCTGCCATTTAGCACCTCTTCCTTAGATATGTATATATTTTATGTCATGTTAAAATGACAATATTATATAAGATTATAATAAAAAAAAATAAATATATTTGCAACCATTTTAACATATATTTTTTATTTTCAAATATTTTCACAAATAATATTGCTATTTTTTGTTTTTTTCTGTAAGCTGATAGTAATAAATTACGTTTTTTATTAATTCATGTCACGCTGAAAGGAGCGTTCAAAATGAAAAGGGCAATTAATCAGTCTCTTCTTATCTTTCTTCTAAATGGTATTTCCATTATTTCACTTATTTTTATGGTGCTGTCTTTATATTCTTATAGCAATGTAAGCAGCCAGCTCAATGAAGCCAGTGAAGAGCGGTTTCTGCTGACCTATAATGCAAATCGTTTTATGAATGGCTCCGCTTATCTGACAAATGAGGTACGTGCGTTTTCTGCTACTGGAAATCAGGAGCATTACGACAATTATTGGAATGAGATTAATAATCTTAAAAACAGGGATTTAGGTGTTGCTGCCATGCAGGAAATCGGGATAACACCGAAGGAGCAGGAAATGATTGACGATATGTCAGCCCTTTCCAACAAGCTGGTTCCCCTTGAAGATGAGGCGATGAAGAATGTACAGGCAGGAAAAACAAAAGAAGCGCTTGACTATGTTTATGGTGAAGAATACAGTACATCTATTGCACAGATTAACTCATTGAAGGAACAATTCTTAAATGACTTGGACGAAAGAACACGGGCGCAGGTAAATGAATTGGCATTGTCTGCTGACTCGATTAAGTCTTCTATGTTTTTTGCCCTTGCGTTGGTTGCGATTTTGCAAATTATTGTTATGTTTATCACAAGAAGGAAGATTCTTCGCCCTGTTATTATGGTTCGAGATCAGATGAAGGAGATTTCGGATGGGAATTTATCAGCAGAATTTCAGCTACAGCCAAACACATCTGAGATTGGGATGCTGGTTGCGTCTATCCATGAAACAAAGCGTGAACTTAAGAAATATATTTATGATATTGATTCTAAACTGGCACAGATGGCGCAGGGCAATATGGATCTTTTTATGGAATTTAATTATCGGGGAGAATTTCTTCCTATTCATGATGCAATGTGTCAAATTTTGGACTCCTTGAACAGAGCGCTTTCCCAGATCAATCTGACGGCGGATCAGGTATCGCTTGAATCTAATAGAATGGCGGCTGATGCACAGGTTCTCTCAAGTGGTGCAGTAGAACAGGCAGCGGCAGTGCAGCAGCTCTCTTCAAGTGTTCAGGAAATATCTAATCAGGTGGATTACACTTCAAAGGATGCGGATCATGCAAGAACGTTTTCTGTCAGCGCGACGACACAACTGGAAATCAGCGAACAGAAGATGAAAGATTTGACAGAGGCAATTGAAAATATTTCTGTAGCATCCAGGCAAATTGGCGGAATTATTAAGACTATTGAGGATATTTCCTTTCAGACCAATATTCTTGCCCTCAATGCATCTGTTGAAGCGGCACGTGCAGGTGAGGCCGGTAAGGGATTTGCAGTTGTGGCAGATGAAGTGCAAAGTCTTGCTAATAAAAGTTCAGCAGCAGCGAAAGATATAACGGAGCTTATAGAAAATTCTATGAAGTTAGTAGGTCAGGGAAGCACCTTGTCTGTCGATACAACACAGGCACTTGAGGCGGGTGTTGCGCAATCCCGTAAAGCAACTGAATTGGTAGAGAGAATCGCAGAATCTGCACTGCAGCAGGTACAGTCGCTGAAACAGTTGACACAGGGAATGGAACAGATTGCAGAAGTGGTACAGACGAATGCCGTTACCGCTGAAAAATCGGCAGCATCGGCTGAAAAGCTGAACAGCCACGCGGAAGAACTGAAAGTTTCAGTACATAAATTTATGCTTCGTAAATGTTGATTGTGAGTTTTTTGAAATTGTGGAATGGAAAAAGATGTGATGAATATTCAAAAGGCAGGTTTACCTGCCTTTTTTTGAATCTCATAAAAAATATAGAGTATAGCTTTTCAATTTTTACATTTGTCAAATTCTGGGTTAAATGCGTAGAAGTTCTTGGAATCAAGTTTATCCTGTACAATGCGCAATGCTTCGCCGAAACGGGAGGATTGAAGTAAATTTATCTGTTGATTTTCTGCATTTTCTTTATAATCGACTGCCAATACATGCGGTCTTTCAAGACCCGGATTACCGTAATGGTGGAATCCTCCACAACAAAGAAGATTAAATATGTACTGTAAGGCTTGAAATAAATGCTCAATCCCTCAATTACATATCCCGTAGCTTCATAGCCTTTGGGAAAGGAATCCAGCTCTTTGATAGCCTTCTTTATCTTCTTTGAAAAGTTTTCCGCGTATTCTCGATATTTGAAGGTGTCGAGAATATACTTTTTTGTTGATTTAATATCTAAAAGCGCGTCCTTGGATATTAAGATTTTATATTTCTTTGGTTTGTCCGGCATTATATCTTGTCAATTTCCTCCCAAGCTTCATCGAGTGTATAAACATCGCCCTTTTTCATACTGTTTATTCCTTTGGAGAGTTCGTCATATAACGCGCCTATGGCTGCTTTTTCGGAATATTCAGTTTTTAGGATTTCCTGATTTCTGATTGCCCGTGCTGCAGGTGCCATAGTATCACTTCCTTTCGATTGTTGATTTTATTATACGGTATTTAGTATTGGTTTATCAACAGATTTTTAGTAATTTTCCTCAAAACTGTATGTCTTAGACTTTCATGGTTCATGGTTAAATGTTCCAAGTGATTTCAATGTTTCCGTCTGCAATGCGAATAACTTTGATGAGCGTATCAACTACCGCCTGTCTGTCATTGAAAGAGAGCGTTTCCCATGTTTTTACATGATTGGTTATCTGCTTCAATCTGCCCTCTGTATCTGTGACTTTTGCCGTAATGATTTCTTCCTGCAAGACTTTACGCTCTGCATCCAGTTCTGATATTTTTTCGTCTATGTACTTCATCAGAACGCCGCTTGCCCCGGACACTTTGGAGAGAAGTTCTTCGATTTCTTCCCCAATCTGTGTCAGACGGATTTTTTTCGTCATGTTTGCGTGTTCCTCCCCTGTGTTAGATATACAGGAAAGTTTCTGAAACTCCGACAGTCTTTCTTTGATTGCACCAAGCATATATTCTTCCAAAACGTCTGCATAAACCGTACAGCCTGCCCCTGTGCAGTTGCTTCCCCTGCTTCCCGACTGGCTGCAAACAAAGTATCGTCCCCACTTTGTTTTTGCCTTGCGGATTGTCAGAGCATAACCACAGTTGCCGCATTTTACCTTGCCTACAAGCCATGAGTTTTTGGGTTTACAGGTCTTTGTGGACTGTCGGTTGTTCAGACACCGTATGCGGCACGCCAACCATGTCTTAGAGGGGATAAAACCCTTATGCGGCGCAAGCACAATCTCTTTGTTGGACAGGTCACTTTGCTTTCTTGAAGTGGAAACAGTACCTTTGTAGAGATAGCAGGCATTGTAACCCGTGAAATCACTTGCCGGATTATAGATGTTTGCACCTTGGCTTTGGAAAAACTGATACACATCAATGTCAGCTTCGACATATACGGGATTACGGAGCATTTCACTGATACGGGCGGTGTTCCAGTTTGCACCACGCAGATTTTTAATCTGGTGTTCATTTAAATACCGCACAATATCTCCGAGGGAATTGTCCGTGTCCGCATACATGGAGTAAATCAGCTTTAACTGTTCGCTTTCTTCCGGGACTTCCTCATACATGGAAGTGCGGATATTGTCAATGACCGTGTTCGTCAGACGGTAGCCGTAGGGAATACGCCCACCCATGTAGAAGCCGCGCTTGCACCGTGCATAATAAGCGTCCGTTACCCGCTTTTGTATGGTTTCCCGTTCCAGTTGGGCGAACACGATACAGATATTCAACATAGCCCTGCCAATCGGCGTGGACGTATCAAATTTTTCCGTGGAAGAAACAAACTCAACATGATATTTCTGAAATATTTCCATCATGTTTGCAAAGTCCAGAATGGAACGGCTGATACGGTCAAGTTTGTAGACAATGACACGCTTTATTTTGCCTGTGCGGATATCATTCATCATATTTTCAAAGCCGGGACGGTTAGTGTCCTTGCCCGAAAATCCTCTGTCCGTATATTCGATACAGGATTCCCCGTGGGTTTCGTATCTGCAATACTCAAGCTGACTTTCTACGGATATGCTGTCCTTTTTTTCGATTGACTGTCTTGCATATAATGCGTCATACATTCTATCTACCTCCTAAAACGTAAGACGCATATCCACAAAATGATCATATCGTTTCCATGATTGTTTTGCAAGGGACTTACGCATATTTTTTGAAAATCTGATAGAGCCGCGCTCCGATTTCCTGTCGTGTTTCCTGTTCTGATTTTTTTTGAAAGGCGGGGTAGATGTTTGTAACGGTCAGCCTCATTTTATCTATGGAAAGACTTTCCATGCGCATTTGAGTATCGGGTGTAGGAGAGTTATTAGTTTTTGGCATAAACGTTCTCCTTTGACGGTTTCTCTAAATTTTATGAGGAGCGGCAAGTACACTATACGGGAATAGCGTAAACTCCCCCTCTACTACTTACTACGCACGGGAGGTAAAAAATGGCAAAGTTTTCGGAAAATTTTATAAAAAGTTTAGAATAGCTGAATAGCAAGCATAGGGATTGAGTACTCAATCCCAAAAAATTCTATATCCTTTTAAGAAGTGGCGTATAGAATTTTTATTTGTTGGGAAATTCCCCAACCCTTACAGGAATATGAATACGGAAAACAAATACAGACAGTTAGAACGTGAGCAGGAAGCGTTTTAAGGGCATTTCATGGGCGTTTTGTAGTGCAACAAGGGGAATTACCATTGCCGCCCGAATAAGGGCTTCTAAACGTCCACAAGGGCAGAAAAAGACACCGGGAAATGACAATGTATCAATCATCATTCCCCGGTGTTTATCCGCTGAATTTATAGCCGACACCTAACACGGTTTTTATGTAGGTCGGGTTTTTGCTGTCCGGCTCTATCTTTTTCCGTAAATTATAAATCACGTTGACAACGCTTGCATGGCAGCTATCGCTGTCCATGTTCCATACGGTTTCAAAAATTTGTGTCTGTGTAAGGACAATGCCGGGATTGGAAGCAAGGAATACAAGGGTATTATATTCAAGGCGGGTAAGGTTTATTCCCCCGTTCATAAATACCCGGTGTTGGGTCTGCCTTATTTCCAGTCCCGGAAAAAATAACACGGAAGCGGGTGTAATTTCCATAGGTTCAAGTTGTATATAATCGGATATTGCCGCTATGATTTTGTCAATTATTTTTTTCTTCCTGTTCATTAAGTGTCAGCAATAATATTTTCCCATGTTACCACCTCCCGGTATGCGGTTGTCTTTCTAATTACATTTTATTGTTCTGTGATAAATAAAAAATGAAATAATTGCGGTAATAAATTCAGCCACCCAAAAAGCATTCCATACGCCGACTGCGCCAAAAAGTTTGCTAAACAAAAATGCGGACGGAATGATAATGATAATATAACGGCATAGAGAAATAATTAATGACGGCATACCCTTTCCTAATCCCTCTAACGCACCTGATGAGGTTACAGAAATAGCTGAAACAAGAAAGCCTGCGCTAATAACACGGAGTGCAATTTCCCCAGTATGAATTGTTTCCGGCACATGAGTAAACAGGTTTATTAGTTGACCGGGAATGAGCAAACAAATAATAGTGCCTAAAACCATAATTACGCTACTCATGCAAAGAACAATATTATAAATTTCCTTAACACGCTTTTGTTCACCAGCTCCATAATTATAACCAATTAAAGGGCGCATTCCTTGAATGATACCATTAGCAGGAAGATATAGGAAAGTCTGCAATTTATAATAAATTCCTAAAACTAAAATATATACCTCTGAATATGAGGACAGAATGGAATTTAGCGCTGAAATTAAAACAGATGGCAAAGCCATATTTAAAGTTGCGGGTATACCAACAAAATACAGTTTGAAAGCTGTTTCTTTATCAAAAGTAAGAAATTGTCTGCTAATGTGAATACGAATAGGGCGTACAAAGTAGATAACTAAATAGATAGCAAGCGTTATTGCCTGTCCAATGCCGGTTGCCAATGCTGCTCCCTCTATTCCCATTGCAGGGAAAAAACCAATCCCAAAAATAAGCACTGGATCTAAGATAATATTTGCGATACACCCACACATCATACTTATCATGGTTACTTTCATATTACCTACGGCTTGGAATATTTTTTCAAATGTTCCGCCTAGAATAATGATAAAAGTAAAAGAAAACGCTATAACAGAATATCGAATACCAAAATCAATAACGGGTTCTGATGATGTAAATACTCTTAAAAAAGTTGGAATAATAGAAATTACACTAACTGTAATAACTATACTATGTATAATAGCAAATACCATGCCTTGTGTAGCTGCCATATTTGCCCTTGAATATTCTTCTGTACCCAAATAAAAAGCTATTGCTGCGTTAATTCCTATGGCAAAGCCAATAGCAACAGCATTGATAAAATTCTGAACAGGAAAGACTAATGACAATGCCGTCATAGCGTCCTCACTAATTTGGGCTACAAAAAAGCTATCGACAATGTTATATAAAGAATTTACCAACATTGAGAGTACCATAGGAAGTGACATTGATAAAATTAACGACAATACAGGTTTTTCTTTCATAAATTTTTCGTCCATTTTAACTCCTCCCTTAATTTGCGAACATAAAAAAACGTGTATTTATTTGTTCGTCATAAAGCAAATAGGATTTTTTGTAAAACCAAAAGGCTCATAAAATTTTTCTGCATTTTCGGTTATCAGCATTCCTAACAATGGTTTTAAATCTTCATTTTCCGTAATTGTTTTAAGAAGCTGCCTGCCTATACCTTTATTACGAAATTCTTTTTTAACAACTACATCACAAATGTAAAAATGCGTTGCATAATCAGTAATCACTCTGGCAAATCCAACTTGTTGTCTGTTTTTTGTAAATGCACCATAGCAGATTGAATTATTTAATGATTTGATGATAGTCTCTTTTTTTCGCTCTTTCGCCCATACAGTTTGCCTTAAAAGATTTACTACTTCTTTTTGGGACATATTTTCAACCCCCGTTTTAATTGTAATAGATGTATCTTCCTTGTACATTTTTATTTACCTCCAACTATCTCTTTATTATTATTTTGAAACCTCAATCTCAAAAATAGAATGACTGCTACAACAAACGTCAATAATTCAGTAACTGGAAATGCAATCCATATACCATTGATTAGTAATGCTTTTTCTAAAATCCACATAATAGGTATCAAAAAAAACATCTGTCTAAATATTTGTATCATAATGCTTGACAACACTCTTTCAATCGCTTGCATATAAGTCGAAATCATTGTAGAAAGCCCACAAAACAAATAACCTGCTGCCATAATCCGCATTGCAATAATCCCATAAGAACGCATTTTTTCCGAAGCCATAAACAAACTCAAAATCTGTGTCGGAAACAGCATGATAATTAATGTCCCAAACATCATTAGAGAAGTTACTAAAATTGTACTGTATCGAAAAACTGATTGAAGCCTTTTTAAATTTCCTGCTCCATAATTAAATCGCATAATGGGCAAACAGCCTTGTATTAATCCATTAATAGTCATAATAATTAACTGCTGTATTTTAAAATATGCTCCAAAAAAAGCAATGCTCGTATCTGAATATGCGACTAAAAACAGATTTACAATCGTTACGGTAAAAGCGTTTAGGGCATTCATAATAAAAGAAGGCAGACCTAAAATAACTATTTTTTGTACAATGCTCCATTCAAACCGAAATCCAACTGTTTTAAGTGCTATTTTATGTTTTGCTTTTAAAAACATAATAAATGCCAAAACCATTGAAACAGAATATCCCAAAACTGTTGCCGTAGAAGCTCCTTTAATACCCATTGCCGGGAAAAAACCTATTCCAAAAATAAGAAGCGGGTCAAAAATGAAATTGGTTATAACACCCGTCAGTTGAAACAACATGGGTTCAATCATGTTTCCAGTTGCCTGTATCATTTTTTGAATAACGATATGAACCATGTTTGGTATCTGCATAAAAGAACAAACACCCATATACTCCATACACAAAGTATAAATATCGTTATTTTCAGTAAACGATTTGAAGTATGGGGATATAATTAGTAATACCGTTATATTTAAAATAATGCCAACCAAAAAGGAAAGAATCAGTCCAAGAGTAAACGTTTTATTTGCTTCCTCTTGTTCACGTTTTCCAAGATGTCCCGCAATTAGGACATTGATACCAACCCCAATCCAAATAGATACCGCATTCATTAATGTTGTGATTGGAAAAGACAGAGAAACAGCCGTTAATGCGTTCTCACTTAACCGGGCGACAAAAGCACTGTCTAACAAATTGTATGAATATTGAAGAAACATGGAAAATAGTGGCGGTAATGACATTTCAAAAATCAGCTTTCCAACTGGCATAACTGCCATTTTATTTTCAGCCATCATATATCCTCCAAAATTTGATAAACATTTTCCGAATTATAACAACAAAAAGCCACACAGTTATCAAACTGATAACTGTGTGGCAAAAAGATGACATATCAATCCGGAAAAGTCCACTCAAAATTTTCTTTAAAAAAGTATAAGGAAATTTTTTTTGCTTGTCAATAGTTTTTTAGAAATGTTAAGTTTAATGAAAATGCAAAAAGAATATATAAATATTACTTCATATCTTCAGCAGGCAGAAACACAAGCACGGCAAATTCTTCTTTATGCCTTTCACAGACTATCAACGCCAAACAGCCAAGTCAAGGACGTAAACGCCGCTAAAGCGGTAAATCCTTGACTTGACTGTCTGTTATTGATAAAGGGTAATTAAGGCATAAATGAATATCTGTGTTGTAGCAACCTCTTTTCCTTTCCATTTCCTTCATGCGATAGGGAAAAACCAAGCTTGTCCTTTCTTTTGGGGCGAAAGCTGAAGTCCACAGCTTTGAGGGGCGTGTGGGTATGCGTCTTAGTGATTATATTGTGCGTGTTCCGATTTACTGCAATCTTCCCGGTTTGCTTCACCGAATCTTTGAAAGTGAACGATTTCACGGGCACGCAGGAACCGGATGGGATCACAGACATCACTGTCGTGAACCAGACGTAGGATATTGTCGTAAGTAGTGCGGGCTTTTTGCTCTGCTGCCATATCTTCAAACAAATCCGTGATTGCATCCCCCTTCGATTGAAATTCACAGCTGTTAAAAGGAATTCCCCCTGCCGCCATAGGCCAGATGCCAACGGTATGGTCAACGTAATAGTTGGCAAAACCAGATGCTTCAATTTCTTCCATGGATAGATTCTTTGTCAGCTGGTGGACAATGGTTGATACCATTTCAAGGTGTGCTAATTCCTCTGTTCCAATATCCGTCAATATGGCAGCAACCTCATTATACGGCATGGAATACCGCTGTGAAATATACCGCATGGAAGCTCCCAATTCCCCATCAGGACCGCCATACTGCGACATGATAGCCTGAGCAATCTTAGCATTTGGCTCTTTGATATTAACGGGAAACTGTAATCTTTTCTCATAACTCCACATAAACTAACATCCTCCTTCCCAAGGCCAGGGCTGGGTCGCCCATTTCCATTCATCTTGGTTGCAGCCGTCTGCGTCAGATATTCTAAGAGGACCGTATTTTGCGGCGTATTCCCTCATAGCTTGATTTTTCATGCGGACATAGTGGCTTAAATATTCAATGGCTTCTTTGTCTGTCGGATGGGTGTCTAGGTATTCATTCATTTCTACGATAACAAAATCGATTACGCCGATATCATGGAACAGTCTGCGCTGCTCACTGTTATTTGTGTTCGTCATTTTACGCATCTCCTTCCTGTAAAAGGTTTTTCCAGTTCGGGGAATATTGTACCTGCTTTATATGCCTCATCCAGATTTTCAAAGACATTGGTAAGATGCTGCCAAGGGACATAGGCCATTGCAATGGGAAAACGATCAAAATATTCGTTAAAACTGTAATCCTGCATAATTCTCCTCTCATAAATCAGAAAGTAATTTAATAATATAGTATGATAGGAAAAATTTCGGGTTCCGATTAAACACAAACTTTTCACACTTTTTTTTCATTTTTAACACAATTTGGAATTAAATTATTAAAAGAAATTTAAGCGCTTTAAATGCAATTTTATGAAAAAGGAGGAATGCAGTCTTGATAGAAGTTGAGAATCTTGTAAAAAGATATGGAAGCCATTTGGCTGTCGATCATCTTACATTTCAAGTTGAGCCGGGGAAAATATATGGTTTTTTGGGACCGAACGGAGCCGGAAAAAGCACCACCATGAATATTCTTACTGGATACATAGCAGCGACAGAAGGGAGTGTGAAAATCAACGGCTACGATATTTTGAAGGATGCGGAGGAAGCAAAAAAATGCATTGGATATCTGCCAGAGATACCGCCTTTATATCAGGATATGACAGTTAAAGAGTATCTGATCTTTGCCGCGGCACTTAAAAAGATTTCCAAAATAAAGTTTAAGGAACAGATTGATGAAATCATGAATCTTACCATGATTTCAGATATTCAGGACCGGCTGATTAAAAACCTATCCAAAGGATATAAGCAGCGCGTGGGGTTGGCGCAGGCGGTATTGGGCTATCCGGATGTAATCATTTTGGACGAACCTACCGTGGGGCTTGATCCTAAACAGATCATTGAAATTAGAGATTTGATTAAAAAGCTGGGGGAAAAGCATACCGTCATCCTAAGCTCCCACATTTTGTCAGAGGTGCAGGCAATCTGTGATGAAATCATGATTATCTCAAAGGGAAAGCTTGTAGCATGCGATACACCGGAAGGTCTTACGGGGCGGATGGCAAAAAGCGCCCAGCTGGAGCTGACAATTATGGGAAGTGAGGAAAAGGCGGAACGTGCCATAAAAGGTTTAAAAGGTATACAAGCCGTTCGGTTTGAGGAAAGCAGTGAAAAGGATTGCGTGAAGGCAACTATACAAACAGACTTAAGTGAAGATATCCGCCCCTCTCTCTTTTATGTTTTGGCAGAGGAAAAACTTCCGATTATGTCGCTGAATCGGGCAGAAAAGTCTTTGGAGGACGTATTTTTGGCGCTTACGGAAACGGATACGTGGGAAGAGAAGGAGGGGAAGCAGAATCATGATAGCGATTTATAAAAGAGAATTAAAGTCTTATTTTTGTTCTTTTTTGGGCAGTTTGTTTATCGGTGTAATGCTGTTTTTGATGGGAATTTATTTTTCTGTCTATAACCTTTTTATGGGATATCCTTATATTGGATACGCTTTGTCTTCCGTTGTATTTCTATTTTTGATTGGTATCCCGATTCTGACGATGCGTATCCTGTCAGAAGAGCGGCATCAGAAAACCGACCAGCTGATTCTCACAGCACCGGTCGGTGTGAGTAGTATTGTGCTTGGAAAATTTCTGGCATTGGCAACGATATTTGCCATTCCGGTGGGAATCATCAGTATCTATCCGTTGATATTAAGCCTTTTTGGGACGATTGCATTTGGGGAGACTTATGTTGCCGTGCTTGGATTTTTCCTTTATGGACTTGCCTGCATTGCAATCGGCGTTTTTGTTTCGTCTCTTACGGAAAGCCAGGTGATTGCGGCAGTCATTACATTTGGCGTATTGTTTTTGGGATATGTGATGTCGGGAATTTGTAATATGATTTCTTCTACAGGAAATTTCTTTACCAAAATTCTGAGCGCTTTTGATATGGTAAGCAGATTTGACACATTTTTAAACGGCTCTCTGCAGATGACTAGTGTTGTTTATTATGTATCGTTTGTTTTGCTGTTTCTGATTTTGACGGTACAGTCAATTCAAAAGAGGCGCTTCCAGATTTCAGGCAGGACTTTCAGCATGAGCACTTATAGCGTGGCGATGGTGATTATCAGCACGGCAGCTGCGGTATTGCTCAATATGTTGGTTGTAGAATTGCCGCTGCGGTTTACATCATTTGATGTTACCTCTAACAGGTTGTATTCCCTGACAGACGAAACAAAGAAAATGATGTCCTCTCTGGAGGAGGATATTAAGCTTTATGTGCTGGCAAATGAAAAACAGGCGGATTCGACGCTGGATGCCACATTGAAAAAATATGCAGATTTAAGTTCCCATGTGAAAGTTTCTTATGTAGACCCTGCGGTGAACCCAAAGTTTTTTACTAAATACACGGATTCCGATGTGTCATTCAACAGCATTATTGTAGAAAGCAGTAAAAGATATAAAGTCATAGATTACAGCAATATTTATCAGACACAGTTGGATTATTCCACCTATTCCTCTGTTGTTACAGGGTATGACGGTGAGGGACAGCTTACCAGTGCGATTGCCTATGTGACGATGGATGACATGCCAAAGATGTATCTTCTTGAGGGGCACGGCGAGGCGGTTTTTGACGCAGATTTTACAGCGGCAATTAAAAAAGAAAACATAGAATATGAAACCATCAACCTGATGAATTATGATGTTGTTCCGGAGGATGCCTCCTGTGTAATCAGCTATGCGCCGTCAGAAGATTTTTCAGATGACGATACAGAAAAAATGCTGAATTATATGAAAAAAGGAGGAAATGTATTTCTGATTGCAGGTTACACGGAAAATGAAATGACCAATTTCAGTCAGTTGCTTGACTTTTATGGCGTGGAGGCAACGAAAGGATATGTGATTGAAGGAGACAGGAATTGCTATTATCAGAACCCCTATTTCCTGCTTCCTCAGATTATATATGACGACATAACGCAGAGTGCTTACAACAGTGGGAATTATGTTTTTGTTCCTGGCGCTTTGGGGCTTACGGTGGAGGAGCGCGATGAAGTGACGGCAGTCACGTTCTTGCTTACCTCAGAGAATAGTTACGCCAGAAATGACATGGAAAGCAGCGCTGGCTATGAAAAACAGGCTGGCGATCAGGAGGGACCATTTGCGGTTGGGATAAAATGCGAAAGGACGGTAGGCGATACATCCTCCAACGCAGTTATTTATTCCTGTAAAGAGCTGTTTACGAGTGATGCGGATGCAATGGTGGCGGGAACAAATTTAAGACTTTTTACAAGCACCATTGGAAGCTTTGACGATCATAATGTCAGCGTTTCCATTCCCGTTAAGAGCTATGAAATCAGCACGCTCACTATAGCGCAAAATAGCATTCTTCTTTTGGCATTGTTTACAACAGTCATTATACCACTTGTATTTTTGATCAGCGGATTTATGATCTGGCTGGGAAGAAGAAAACGTTAAGAGGAGAAAGAAGATGAATGAAAAAAGGAAAAAACAATTGCTGTTTTTGGTGATTTTCTTTTGCTTGCTGCTTGCAGTATTTGTTGCGATTAAGATTTATCAGTCAGGCGCGCGGGAAAGTGAAGAGACGGATGAGGAAAGCTGCCTGGTCATGCAGATCGATCCGTCACAGGTGAAAGAGATTGGCATCATAAACGGTACAGAGTCCATTAACCTTTCAAAGAGAGGGCAGGAATGGAAATGCCTGGAAGATGAAAACGCAATAATTGACAGTGAGGCTGTGACACGTTTTCTTGAACAGGCATCGAATATCGTTTCAGATATCAAGATTGAGCAGGTAGAGGATATGGCACAGTATGGGCTTGAGCAACCAAAACTCAATGTAACCTTGCAATGGGAGGACAATATGTATATTCTAAAAGTGGGGGATTTTAATTCTGTTATAGACAGCTGCTATATCAGCCTGAATGATGAGAAAACGGTATATACAGCGGATATCACATTGTATAATGGACTAAATAAAACACTGGATGATTTTAAGCAGATAAACATAGAAGGGGATGAGACTTCGGAATAACACTTGAAAACAATGGTGTAATGTGCTTTAATGTTATTGAAAATCGTTATAGATAACAAAAGAGGGAAAAGCAATGTCATTGTTTGAAGGCATAAGAGGAGCAAATTATGAAATCAAGGGTCTGTATGTCGAAGAGGGGATTACTCGTCGGCTGCAGGCTCTTGGTCTGAATGACGGCACCATTATTACAGTTCTTAACAGGAAAAAGAATGGAGCGTTGATTATACGTGTGAGGGGAACAAGGCTTGCCATCGGTAGACATATCAGCCAGGGAATTGAAGTGGAGGAGAGTAACCTATGAAATATGATGAGACAGTTCATGTGGCATTCGTAGGGAACCCTAACTGCGGGAAGACTACATTATTTAATGCAATCACAGGTTCTAAGCTAAAAGTGGCAAACTGGCCGGGGGTCACGGTAGAAAAGGTGGAGGGAGAGGCTGAATATGAGGAAATCCACATGACGCTGGTGGATACGCCGGGCATCTACTCGCTTACCTGCTATACAATCGAAGAAAAGGTTACGAGAAGCTGTGTGATGGATGACGATGTCGAAGTAATCGTGAATGTGGTGGATGCCTCTTCTCTGGAAAGAAATCTTTACCTTACGCTGCAGCTCTTGGAGCTGGGCAAGCCGGTGGTGCTTGCCTTAAATATGATGGATATTGTGGAAGAGCGGGGAATGGAGATTGACCTGCACAGACTTCCGGAACTTCTCGGCGACATTCCGGTGGTTCCGGTCTCGGCGGCAAAGAGAAAAGGGCTGGATATTCTGCTTCACGCTGTGACTCATCACTATGAGGAGGGAACTAAAGGAGATCTTTTACATTACAGTGAAAAAATTGAAGATAAGATAGATAAACTTTCCGTGATGATGCAGGCTCATTATCCCACCCATTCTTCCGTGAGGTGGCATGCGATCAAGCTGCTTGAAGATGATGAGGATGTGAAGAATGAGCATCCTATTCAGGTTGATAATATCGTGGAACATAGTTATGAGAAAGAGATTATTCAGACAAAGTATGCATACATTGAACACATCATAAAGGAAGTGTTGTTTTATCGGAAAAAGAAGAAGGATAGTACAGACAGGGTGGATAAGGTATTGACGCATCCAATTTGGGGTATACCGGCTTTTTTGTGTATTATGGCATTTGTGTTTTTTATGACTTTTACCATAGGAGATTGGCTGAAGGGATATTTTGAAGCTATTGTGGATTTCTTTTCGGGAAGTGTGGGTGGGTTTCTCACAGGCATTCACGCGGCAGACTGGTTGATTTCGCTGATCGTGGACGGTATTATTGCCGGGGTTGGGGGAATCCTCACCTTTATACCCAATATAGCGATTTTGTTTCTTGCGCTTGCTGTTTTGGAAGATAGTGGGTATATGTCCCGGGTTGCTTATGTGATGGATGGAATCATGGGAAAGGCAGGGCTTTCTGGAAAGGCTTTTCTTCCCATGATATTGGGATTTGGCTGCACAGTACCTGCAATCATGGCTTCCCGCGCACTTGAAACAGAAAAGGATCGCAGGCGGACCATGATTATAACGCCGTTTATGTCATGTTCGGCAAGACTTCCGGTGTATGTACTTTTTTCTGGAATGTTCTTTGGAAACTATGCGCACATTGCTGCATTTTCTATGTATGTGATCGGTATGCTGTGTGCCATACTTGTTGCAAGAGCGCTTCACCTCTATGAAAAAGAGAAGGTAAATGACAGTCTTTTGATTGAACTTCCAGAATATAAGAGACCCAACGGGAGAACCATCCGGATTTATGTGTGGAATAAACTAAAAGATTACCTCTCAAAAGCAGGAACGACTATCTTTATTGCATCCATCATCATCTGGGCAGTGTTGAATTTTGGCTTTGCAGGAATGGTGACAGACCCGGCGGACAGTTTTGGGGCTGCAATTGGCAGATGGCTTGAACCAGTCATGCGCCCGGCAGGGCTCGGCATGTGGCAGATTATTGTCTCCCTGATTGCGGGGATTTCGGCAAAGGAAGTGGTAGTTTCAAGCTTTACAGTTCTGTTCGGCGTTGGAAATGCACAGACAGCGGCGGGGCTTGGCATGGTTGCGGAGAATTTAAAGAACATCGATCCTTCCTTTGGTCCTTTAAATGCCTATTGTATGATGCTGTTCGTCCTTCTGTATGTGCCCTGTGCGGCAGCAATGGCAACCATACGCAAGGAAAGTGGGTCAGCGGTATTCACGATGAAGCTTGCATTTTTTCAGATTCTGTTTGCCTGGTTCGTATCTACCATTGTTTTTCAGATTGGAAGTCTCATTTTGTAGCAGGCAATTTGTCACGGTAAAGATATCGGGATGAACAGTTTTAGCGAAAGGCGGAACTGGCATGGGGTTATTGACTTCCTTGTGGGTTTATGCAAAAATATACAGGTAAAACCTTGTTATGACACGTTATTTTCATTTTGAAAGAAAGGCAGATATATGAGAGGAATAGATACCCAGGTCCGCAAAAATAGAAGACGGATTTTTAAGGAAGTGGCAGACTTAGCTTATACGTCTCAAAATTTAAAGGACGACGTTGAGGCACTGCCATATAAGATTGTGGATTATGATGAATCGGAATATGAAAGCATCTATAGGGAACGCGCCATCGTAAGGGAGCGAATCCGTTTGGCGATGGGGTTATCCTTGCGCCCGGAAAACGCACCAGTCCATGTTACGCAGGGGCTTGAGGAGAGTAATATTGACGAGAAATACTATGAACCTCCTCTGATGCAGGTCATTCCATCTGCCTGTAATGCATGTCCTGAAAATAAATATGAAGTAACCAATAAGTGTATGGGATGCGTGGCGCATCCATGCCGGGAGGTCTGCCCTAAGGGAGCAATTACCATGGTCAATGGAAAGTCGGTGATTGATCAGGAAAAATGTATCAAATGCGGCAAATGCAAGTCTGTTTGCCCGTATGATGCGATTTCCCATCAAATCCGTCCCTGTCTGGATCATTGTGGTGTAAATGCAATCAAAAGCGATACAAAGGGGCGTGCCTATATTGATACGGAACTTTGTGTCTCCTGTGGACAATGCATGGTCAGCTGCCCCTTTGGCGCTATTGCTGACAAATCCCAAATTTTCCAGCTGATTCGGGCAATGCAGACAGGGAGGAAGATTGTAGCCCAGGTAGCGCCTGCCTTTGTGGGACAGTTCGGAAAGGAAGCGACCCCGGACAAAATTAAGGCGGCGCTAAAAGAATTGGGATTTTATGATGTGTATGAGACGGCTATCGGCGCAGATATGGGCGCCATAGTGGAGGCGGAGCATTATGTAAAAGAAGTGTCCACAGGGGAGCTTCCATTCCTGCTTACTTCCTGCTGTCCTTCTTGGTCTATGCTTGCCAAAAAGTTTTTCCCTGAAACCATTGATAAAATATCAAATGCTTTGACGCCCATGGTGGCAACGGCGCGCAAAATTAAAGAAGATCATCCTGATGCCAGTGTCGTGTTCATAGGACCTTGCGCCTCCAAAAAGCTGGAGGCTTCCCGCAGAACGATTCGTTCTGATGTGGATTTTGTCATCACCTTTGAAGAATTGGCAGGGATGTTTGAGGCAAGAGGACTTCTGCCAGAGGCGGTTTCTGCAATTGATCAGATGAATGATGCTACCGGTGCAGGAAGAGGATACGGTGTTGCGGGCGGTGTTGCCAGCGCTATCGAAGAGTGCATTCGAGAGTATTATCCTGATGTAGACGTCAATATTGAACATGCGGAAAGCCTTACGGAGTGTAAGAAAATGCTGATGCTTGCAAAGGCAGGCAAAAAGAACGGCTGTCTAATCGAAGGAATGGCATGCCCCGGAGGCTGTATCGCAGGAGCCGGTACCAATATTGCGATTCCACAGGCGATGAAGGAAGTTGCCGGGTTTAAGGCACAGGCCGAAAGAAAAATTCCCGAGAAGGAAGAGAATCTGTAAAAAGAAAGGAACGGTCATTAAAATGACAAAAATAAGAACAAGATTTGCACCCAGTCCCACAGGCAGGATGCATGTAGGCAATTTGAGGACAGCCCTTTATGCATATTTGATTGCAAAGCATGAAGGAGGAGATTTTATCTTAAGGATTGAGGATACAGATACGGAGCGCTATGTGGAGGGCGCTGTCGACATTATATACCGTACCCTCCAAAAGACGGGGCTTAACCATGACGAGGGACCGGATAAGGATGGCGGTGTAGGTCCTTATGTACAGTCTGATAGGCAGAAAGCAGGCATTTATCTGGAATATGCAAAAAAACTGATTGAGAAGGGGGAGGCTTATTATTGCTTCTGCGACAAGGAACGGCTATCGGGATTAAAAGCCCAAATCGTTGAGGGAAAAGAAATTACAGTATACGACAAGCACTGCCTTTCCTTATCGTCCAAAGAAGTGGAAGAAAAATTAAAAGCAGGAGTTCCCTATGTCATCAGGCAAAATAATCCTACAGAAGGAACGACTTCCTTTCACGATGAAATTTATGGAGATATCACAGTGGATAATTCGGAATTGGACGACATGATTCTAATTAAGTCGGACGGTTATCCAACATACAATTTTGCCAATGTAGTGGATGACCATCTGATGGGTATCACCCATGTGGTAAGGGGAAACGAATATCTTTCTTCATCTCCTAAGTACAACCGACTCTATGAGGCGTTCGGCTGGGAGGTTCCGGTGTATGTACACTGCCCGTTGATTACGGATGAGGAGCATCATAAGCTGAGCAAAAGATGTGGTCATTCTTCTTATGAAGATTTGATTGAGCAAGGGTTTTTGACGGAAGCGGTGGTCAACTTTGTAGCGCTGTTGGGATGGAGTCCTTCCGAGAGCAATGAGGAAATATTTTCTCTTGAAGAACTTGCAAAAGTATTTGATTACCATCATATGTCAAAATCACCGGCAGTTTTTGACTATACCAAGCTAAAGTGGATGAACGGCGAATATATTAAGGCAATGGAAGATGAGGTTTTTTATGAGAAGGCAGAGCCTTTCTTAAAGCAGGCAGTCTCCAGAGACATTGACTTAAAAAAAGTGGCGTCTATGGTCAAGACCAGAATAGAAACTTTCCCAGATATTCCGGCGTTAATTGATTTCTTGCAGGAACTGCCGGAATACGATCCTTCCATGTATGAGCATAAGAAGATGAAGACCAACAGAGAATCATCGCTAGAGGTTCTAAGGGATGTTCTTCCACTTTTGGAGGAGCAGGAGGACTACTCAAACGATGCACTTTATCAACTGCTGATTTCTTATGTGGAGGGAAAAGGATGCAAAAACGGTTATGTGCTCTGGCCGGTAAGGACAGCCGTTTCAGGAAAGCAGATGACACCTGCAGGTGCAACGGAAATTATGGAGCTTCTTGGGAAAGAAGAATCTATTGCCAGAATAAAGAAAGGGATCGAACTGCTTGAAACAACCAAGTAAGACACAAAAACAGGCAATTGCCCATTTGTTGGGACCGGCACAGGTAATCGCCGGTCCCGGCAGCGGCAAGACTTTTGTCATTATCCAGCGTATTTTATATCTAATCAGACACAATCATATTCCGCCTGATCGAATCTTAGTCATCACCTATACAAAAGCGGCTGCAGCCGAAATGAAAGATCGATATGAAAAGGAATGTGCCCATGAAAAAATGTATATGGGAAATGTTCACTTCGGAACTTTTCATAGTATCTGCTACAATATCTTAAGACAATGCGGTTTTGTCGGACCGGATGCATTAATCAAAGAGGGCGATAAACGAAAGCTCCTTCAGCTCATCTTAAATAATCACGGATTATCTTCCAAATGTTCCTATGATAATATTACAAATCTGCTAAATTCCATAAGTCATATGAAAAATCTATCTGCGGATACTTTGGATAGTTTTGTTTGCACTGTAGATATTTCATTTGAGATATTTATGAAAATAAAAGAAGAGTATGACCGGTATATGCGGGAGCAGGGGCTGCTTGACTTTGATGATATGATTCTGCAATGCTTTGAAATACTTTCAAATCACCATATATTGTGCAAAAAATATCAGAACTTATTTGAATATATTTTAGTGGACGAATTTCAGGATATCAATTTGATTCAGTACCAGCTTTTAAAGCTGTTAGCACAGCCTGCGGATCATCTTTTTGTGGTAGGAGATGATGACCAGTCAATCTATGGTTTCAGAGGAACAGCGCCGGGAATTATGAAACAGTTTTTGAATGATTTTCCGTGTTGCAAACAAATCCTCCTGACAGAAAATTACCGCAGTGGGCAGAAAATCGTCAGACTTGCGGAACATATGATTGGAGGCAATAAAGACCGCTTTACAAAAGTTTTTTCTCCCATGAGGGAAGGGGGAAGGGTACAGGTTTTGTGCTTTCATACGCACAGAGAGGAAGAATGCAGTCTTATTGCACAAATGGCTGTTCTGAAAAAGGAAGAACTACAAAATACTGCTGTCATTTTAAGGACTAATCGAGAAGTAGTGCAGTTTAGTGAGCTTTTAAAGAGCGAAGGGATTGCAGTAGATGGAAGAAGAATTGCAGATGCGGATTTTTTTCATGGATTCATTATGGAAGATATGCTGGCTTTTCTTTCATATATTTATGAAGGAAAACGTAGAGAGAGCCTGATTCAATTTATGAATAAGCCCAATCGCTTTTTGACTCGGTCGGTATTTTTGGGCGAAACGGTCAATGAAGAACAAGTAAAACATTTTTATCAATACAACTGTTCTATGCTGACTGAAATCAATACATTTTTTGGACAATTGCATATAGCGGCTTCTCTCCATCCCTATCTTTCTTTATCTTTGTTTCGGAATGGACTTGGGTATGATAGATATCTGATGGAAAAGGCGGAAAATGAAAGGGAATGCCAAAGATTTTTAAGACAAGCGGATCAGATCCAGTGCTGTTTTAAAGAATTTTCTATAGCAGGTTCGGTCAGAGATTTTGTGGAGAGAAAAGCAGAACAGGCAGGGGCGAAAAATGCACAGACGATAGAAGAAAGGGGCGTCCATGTTTTGACCATGCATGGCGCTAAGGGGCTGGAGTTTGACAGGGTATTTCTACCAGATGTGAATGAGGGGATTATCCCCAGAAAGGATTGTCTAGAGCGGGAAAGCGTTGAAGAAGAAAGAAGGCTCCTGTATGTTGCCATTACAAGAGCCAAAAATGAATTAGCGATTTACTACACAAAAGAACGGGGGAAAAAGCCTTCCAGATTCTTAGAAGGGATTATTCCTCATCCATGACCTCGTCAAATTCTACGCTGTCAAGGTACTCGTCAAAAGCGTCTGCGACGATTTCGTATTCCTCGTCATCTTCAATAAATTCCAGCTCGGGTTCTTCGTTTTGATTTGTCTCGTTTTCGTGGTAGCGGTAAAACCACACTTCACCATCGTTGTTTTCTCCATTTTCGTCAAGGGGAAGCAGGACAATGTAGTCTTGTTCTTTTACGGTTAGGATCGTGACAATAGCACAGGTAACAGAGGTGCCGTCCATCAGGTCTAAGGTTACGGTCATCTCTTCTTGGGCGTCTATCATCTGCTCCTGTCCAGGATCACTTAAACGGTCTTCTTTTTGGTTGTTATTCATAGGGTCTCCTTTATCTGCACGCAAGGTTTATTTGGTATGATTCCATTTTACTAGTGATGAGGCATCTGTGCAAGAGAAGCATAAATATTTTTTGTACATTTAGCACGATTTGTGGTATCATATATTGTGAGTAATTAGTCTTTACTATACAAACAGCGGAGGGCGCATGAAATCAGATTTGAACATAACATATTTTAAACCGGACAGACAGGGTGTATTTCTTGCAGAGAACAGTGTGAAATTTGCGACATATTTACTCACAAATAAGGATTGCGGAGTCGTTTTGTACGATAAAAAAGGTGCGTCGCTTCGTATTCCGTTTAAAGATGAGGGAAAAAGAGGAAACCTATATGGACTTCAAGTAGACGGCGAAGATCTTGAGACGTATACGTATAATTATTATATAGATGAGCAGATTTTGACAGATCCCTATGCGCAGGGGGTGCGCGGATTGGAAAAATGGGGCGCCGGAAAAACAAAAAAGAGAAAGACATATGGAACGCTGTCACGCCATACATTTGACTGGCAGGGGGACATGCCTCTAATGATACCGCCAGAAGAGAGTATTCTATATGGAATCAATGTGCGTGCCTTTACTATGCACAAAAGTTCCGGTGTCAAAAACAGGGGGACTTTTGAAGGCGTTGTTGAGAAAATTCCCTATTTAAAAGAAATGGGAATCACAGCGGTAGAACTAATGCCATGTTATGAGTATGATGAGTGCATCTTACAGGAAGATTACCACTACAAGCCTTATTCAACGCAGGCAGTACCCCCTGCTGCTGCTTTGGCGGCAGGAGGGGAAGCCCTACCTTTTGGCTTAGAGAAGGAAATGGTGCGTCTGGATTGCTGGGGGTTCCAGAAAGGGTTTTATTTTGCTCCTAAAGCAGCTTACAGCGCCTCCAAATCATCTTCATATTCGTTCAAGGAGCTGGTGCGTGAATGCCATAAAAGCGGAATAGAAGTTATGATGCAGTTTTATTTTCCGCCAGAGATCAGGCAGCTTTATATGCTGGATGTCATAAAATACTGGGTTATGGAATACCATATTGATGGTGTAAGAATCAGCGGGTTTCATATTCCTTTCCGGCTCCTTGCCGAAGAGCCCATATTAAAAAATACAAAAATCTGGTGCAGTTATCTGCCGGAAGAGGATCTTCCCGTTATTTTTAATCCGGTTTTTAAGAATTTTATTTCAGACAACAACAGTTTTCGATATGATATCAGACGTTTTCTAAAGGGAGATGAAGGGCTTTTGAATCAGGCGATTTTTTATCAGCGCCGCAATCCGCCAGAGTATAGCGTAGTCAATTATCTTGCAGATTATGATGGGTTTTCGCTTTATGATTGTGTTTCCTATGAAAGAAAGCATAATGAGGCAAACGGAGAGGATAATCGTGACGGAATTGATGTGAATTTGACTTGGAACTGCGGCATTGAAGGTGATACCCGAAGAAAATCCGTGTTGGATCTTCGCCTTAAACAGATTAAAAATGCGCTGTCTTTTGTCTTCCTTTCCCAAGGCATTCCTTTTCTCTTTAGTGGTGATGAATTTGCATCTTCCCGCGGAGGGAATAATAATTGTTATTGCCAGGATAATGAGACTGGATGGGTTAATTGGAAGAGCACCCTTTTTTCAAGGGAAGTGTTGGCATATGTCAGATTTTTAATTAGACTACGCAAATCACATGCCATCCTTCACATGAAGGAAGAGATGCGGGTGATGGATTACAAGGGGCTTGGTTATCCAGATATATCCTATCATGGAGCCGAGGCATGGCGGCCGGATTTAAGTTATATCGGCAGGATGATCGGTATTGTCCTTAATGGACAGTATGTACCTGGCGAAGAAGATGCGTCCTTTTACATTGCTTACAACATGCATTGGGAATCGCACAAACTGGCATTGCCAAAGTTTTCCAACGGACAAAAATGGGTAAAGTTGTCGGACACTTCCCTTTTAACGGAAGCATACACGGAACAAAGCAGTTCCCCAATTGAAGATTTTGTCGTTACGGTAAACAGCAGGAGCATTTCTGTGTTTATGACTAAGAAGTGTGAACCTGCCTCCGGAAAGAATAAAAAGAAAAAAATAGCAGCAAGAAGAAAAGAAAGACAATTAAAGACATGAAAGCATGGAATCATTTTAAAACTATAACTTACCATAAATTTTTGGTGATGAAGGGCTGCTTTAAAGTAGGACTATATAAACAGGGAATGCTCCACGACTTGTCAAAATACAGTCTCAGCGAGTTTCTGGTGGGAGCAAGGTACTATCAGGGAAACAGAAGCCCTAATAATGCAGAAAGGGAAGCGATTGGCTATTCCTCTGCATGGCTGCATCACAAAGGACGTAATAAGCATCACTATGAATACTGGATTGACTATAGCACCAAAGACATTGCAGGTGGGATGGCGCCGGCGCCTATGCCTGTAAAATATGTGGTGGAGATGCTCATGGACCGAATTGCAGCGTCGAAGGTCTATAATAAGGAACGGTATACGGATGCTTCTCCGTGGGAGTACTACGCAAAGGGCAGGGAAAAGGTGCCGCTTCATCCAAAGACTAAAAAGCTTTTGGAAAAGCTTCTTCACATGCTTTCCGAACGGGGGGAAGATTACACTTTTGCCTACATCAGGAAAAAGCTTCTTCATAATGCGTAGACCATGATTTCACCATTTTTATCACTGCTGCATATGATAAAGCATATGAAAAAGGAGTGATAAAAACATGAATTGTCTGATTTGGGTATTATTACTATTATGCTGCGGAAATAACGGAAGTTGTTTTGACGGCGGATGCGGATGTGGGCGTGAAAGAAATGAATGCAGAGAACGCGGCAGAGGAAACGATGGCTGTGGATGCGGCAGTGTGAATAACGGATGTGGAAACGAACGCCACAACGAGAATGACTGCGGATGCAGAACAGAATTTCGTTCAGAACCTCGTTTTGAGCAAAGACCCTTTGTATTCAATCAGAACGCAGGATGCGGATGTGATGAATCATAGGAAAAGTTAGAAATAATTAAAATTTAATATTTAAAAATAAGAATGTCATGTTATAATAGCCTATGTATGCATGACATTCTTATTTTATGTATACGAAATAATATTTTATACACAACAAAAGACACACCATATGTTGTCTTATGAACGGAGAAGTTATGAAAAATTTGTTGAATCAAATTCTTAAATTTGGCATTGTAGGTCTTTTTTGCTTTATTATTGATTTTGGAATCACTACCGGACTTGCCAATTTTCTTGGAGTGCATTATTTGTTTTCCAAGTTTCTTGGTTTCGTTATATCATCAGTTGTAAATTACCTTTTGAGCATCAAGTTTGTTTTTACTAAGAAGAAAGAGATGGATCAGAAGAAAGAATTTACAATTTTCTTGATTCTTTCCGCAGTCGGTCTTGCCATTAATGAAGTCGTCATGTTCCTCTGCATTGATGTGGTTTACAAAAACAGTGATGCACTGCAGGGGCTTGTTTCGGATGCGTTAATGGTTTCTATCGGCGCTATTGCCGCAACCGGTGTGGTTATGGTCTACAACTTTATTTCAAGAAAATTGTTTTTGGAAAGAAAATAGGCAATGGACGCAAAGCGTTTTGAGGAAATAAGAAATAACATTGCCGGAGTGGAAAGAGCGCGCTGTGGAATAGGAACTTTGCAGGAAAAGACAGTTCATGCAATACTGAAAGACTACTATGCGCCAGATAAGGACATGCAGGAAATTTGGGTGGGCGGATATGTTGCAGATATTTATACCGGCAAGGAAATTATAGAGATTCAGACCGCTGGTTTTGATAAACTCAGGAGTAAACTGGATTCTTTTCTGCCGCATCATCAGGTGACAATTGTGCATCCGATTCCCAGAATCAAATATTTGATCTGGATGGACGAAGAGACAAAGGAATACTCTAAACCCAGAAAAAGCAACGTAAAGGGCTCTGTTTACAGGGCTTTTTATGAGTTATACAAGATAAAGCCTTATCTGTCTGATGAAAATCTTCATCTTTGCTTTCCACTATTGGAATTGGAAGAATACAGGCTCCTTAATGGTTGGAGTAAAGACAGGAAACGGGGATCACGGCGTTATGACAGGATTCCAACTGCACTGTTGGGGGAAGTGAGGATTGACTGTGTCAGCGATTATGCAAGCCTCATTCCAGATGGTCTTCTGGAACCCTTTACCGTGCAGGAATTTGGAAAAGCAGTGGGGGAGCGGAAAGAAACGGCAGCAAAGGTTTTACATATTCTGAATTATCTTCATGTGATCGAGCGGCGTGAAAACAGGGGAAGAGCCTACACTTATTGTACAGTAAAGAAAGGTTGATTATCGTTATGAGAATTACCGAAAAGTATAAAGGACAGGAAGAAACAGTCCGTCAGATTGCCTATATAGAAAAAGCAGGCGTTTATGTGGAAGCATTATCTCATAAACTGGGGCGGAAACCCGCCTGCTGTGTGACGACATTTGGATGCCAGATGAATGCCAGAGATTCAGAAAAACTGGCGGGCATACTTGAAAAGGTAGGATATGAGCTTACAGAAGAGGAAAATGCGGATTTTGTCATTTTTAATACTTGTACGGTCAGAGACAATGCCAATCAGCGTGTGTACGGGCGCCTTGGGCATCTAAACAGTCTGAAGAAGAAAAATCCCCACATGAAGATTGCGCTATGCGGATGTATGATGCAGGAGCCTTCTGTGATAGATAAAATCTGTCAGAGTTATCGTTTTGTGGATTTGGTCTTTGGCACGCATAACATCTATAAGTTTGCCGAGCTGTTGGTAAGAATGTTTGAATCTGACCAAATGGTGGTGGATATATGGGAAGATACCGATCAGATTGTGGAAGATCTTCCGGTTGAACGAAAATATCCTTTTAAATCAGGAATCAATATTATGTTCGGATGTAATAATTTCTGCAGCTACTGTATCGTGCCTTATGTAAGAGGGCGGGAGCGGAGCCGTAGTCCGGAGGATATTATAGCGGAAATAAAAACGCTGGTTTCTGACGGTGTGGCAGAAGTCATGCTCCTTGGACAGAACGTAAATTCCTATGGAAAAAATTTATTTCCCCCCATGACCTTTGCGCAACTCCTTAAGGAAGTGGAACAGATTGATGGACTAAAGCGAATCCGCTTTATGACCTCCCATCCTAAAGACTTGTCTGATGAATTGATTCAGGTAATGAAAGAATCAAAAAAGATATGCAGGCATCTACATTTGCCGCTGCAGTCAGGTTCTACCCGAATCTTAAACGCCATGAATAGACGTTACACCAAAGAACAGTATTTGGCGCTTGCAGATAAAATAAGGAAAGAAATACCGGATATCGCGATTACCACCGACATCATCGTGGGATTTCCCGGGGAAGAGGCAAAGGATGTGGAAGAGACCATAGATGTGATCAGGAAGGTGCAGTATGATAATGCCTTTACCTTTATCTATTCAAAACGGACAGGAACGCCAGCGGCATCTATGGAAAATCAGGTGCCTGATGCAGTTGTCAGGGAAGGTTTTGACCGGGTTCTTAAGGTGGTGCAGGATACCGCAAGAGAAAGGGTAGGTCTGTTACAGGGACAGGTGCTGGATGCGCTGGTGGAAGAGGTAAATGAGCAGGATCAAAGCCTAATGACAGGGCGGCTATCCAATAATACGATTGTGCATTTTAAGGGAGATGAAAGTCTGATCGGGCAGATTGTGCCGATATATTTAAAGGAGTGTCACGGCTTTTATTATCTGGGTGAAATACAAGAATAGGCGGACGGTGAAAAAATGGCAGAGCTAACACCAATGATGAAGCAGTATCTGGAAACCAAAAAGGAATATCCTGATTGTATTCTTTTTTATAGGCTGGGGGACTTTTATGAGATGTTTTTTGAGGATGCCCTTACTGCATCTAAGGAACTGGAGATTACGCTTACAGGCAAAAACTGCGGTCTTGAGGAAAGAGCGCCTATGTGCGGCATTCCCTATCATGCAGTGGAAGGATACTTAAATAAGCTGGTTTCAAAAGGCTATAAAGTGGCAATCTGTGAACAAATGGAAGACCCTAAACAGGCGAAGGGACTTGTAAAGAGAGATGTGACGCGGATCGTAACCCCGGGTACCAATCTTAATGTTCAGGGAATAGAGGAAGGGCGCAATAATTTTATCATGAGTATTGCTTATTTCCAAGGGAAAAGCGGTATTTCTATTGCAGATGTGACCACCGGTGACTATTATCTGACGGAGACGGAAGATAATAAGAAGCTTCTGGATGAAATCAATAAGTATGATCCAAGTGAAATTATATGTAACGATGCCTTTTTAGTGAGTGGCATTGATGTAGAAGATTTAAAAGGGCGGCTGCACATTGCGGTATATCCCCTTGAGCCTCATTTTTTTGACGAAGACAGGTGCAGAAAAAGCCTGTTGAAGCATTTCCATGTAACCTCCCTGCAGGGGATGGGGGTTGAAGACTTTCCTTCCGGTCTGATTGCTGCCGGAAGCCTGATGCTATATTTGACCGATACCCAGAAAACCTCCCTTGCGCATTTTACCCATTTGTACCCGTACCTCACCAGCAGGTATATGCTCCTTGACAGTTCAACCAGAAGAAATTTGGAACTTACCGAGACGCTGCGGGAAAAACAAAAAAGAGGCTCCCTTTTGTGGGTGCTTGATAAGACTAGGACAGCAATGGGGGCAAGGAGCCTTAGACAGAATTTAGAGCAGCCACTGATTGACAAGGTACAGATTGAGCGGCGCTTAGACGGTGTGGAGGCATTGTCAAAGGCGGCAATGGCAAGAGATGAAATTAGGGAATATTTAAATCCAATTTATGATCTTGAACGGCTTTTAGGAAAGGTCAGTTACAAAACTGCAAATCCAAGAGATTTGATTGCTTTTCGAAATTCCCTCCAGATGATTCCTCATATCAAGACCATTTTAGGGGACTTTCATGAGGAATTGCTTGCAGGTATCAGGGAAGAAATGGATGATCTTTCTGATATCTGCACATTGATTGAAAAGGCGATTGAAGATGAACCCCCTATTGCCATCAAGGAGGGCGGTATTATCCGGTGTGGTTTTGATGAAACCATTGACAACTTAAGAAATGCCAAGACCGAAGGAAAGGATTGGCTGGCAAAACTGGAGGAGGAAGATAAGGAACGGACCGGAATCAAGAATCTTAAGATTCGCTATAATAAGGTGTTCGGTTATTATTATGAAGTAACTAATTCTTACAAGGATATGGTGCCCGATGATTACATTCGTAAGCAGACCCTCGCCAACGCAGAACGTTATACCAATGCAAGACTGAAAGAACTGGAGGATACGATTTTAAATGCAGAGGATAAGTTATTTACGCTGGAATTTGATTTGTTCTGTCAGATTAGAGATGCTATAGCAGGAGAGATGGAGCGGATTCAGAGAACAGCCAAGGCGGTTGCCAAGCTGGATGTGCTGGCTTCTCTTTCCCTCGTTGCAGAGCGGAATCATTTTGTCCGACCATCTATCAATGAGAAGGGAATCATTGATATCAAATCGGGGAGGCATCCGGTGGTCGAACAGATGCTTTCTGATGATATGTTCATATCCAACGACACGTATCTGGATAATCACAAGTATTGCGTAGCCGTCATCACAGGACCTAATATGGCGGGAAAGTCCACTTATATGCGGCAGGTGGCGCTAATTGTGCTGATGGCGCAGATTGGCTGTTTTGTCCCGGCGTCTAGTGCCAATATTGGACTGGTGGACCGTATTTTTACAAGAGTAGGGGCATCTGATGACCTTGCCAGCGGGCAGAGCACCTTTATGGTGGAGATGAATGAGGTTGCCAACATTTTAAGGAATGCGACCTCCGACAGTCTGCTTATTTTGGATGAGATTGGGCGGGGAACCTCTACTTTTGACGGGCTTAGTATCGCTTGGGCAGTAATCGAGCACATTAGTAATAAAAAGCTTTTAGGCGCAAAGACTTTATTTGCTACCCACTATCATGAACTTACAGAGTTAGAGGGCAAGATGAATAATGTAAACAATTACTGCATTGCCGTCAAGGAAAAGGGGGACGATATTGTATTCCTGCGTAAAATCATTAAAGGCGGTGCAGATAAAAGCTATGGTATTCAGGTCGCCAGACTTGCAGGCGTACCAGAGATGGTTACCGACAGGGCAAAAGAAATCGTGGCGCAGCTGTGTGACAACGATATTCTTGAAAAGGTACAGAACATAGCGGTGGACCAAAAAGAGGGGAAGCATAAGCCTGTAAAATATGATGAGGTGGATTTGAGTCAGATGTCGCTGTTTGATACTGTAAAAGACGAGGACGTGATAAATGAGCTCAAGGAGATTGATGTATCCAATCTTACCCCCTTAGATGCACTGAACACACTGTATCGTCTACAGAACAAATTAAAGAACAGATGGTAATATGTGCCGCCTTCTGCGGCAGAATGCGAGGAATTATGCCTGTTATTCATTTATTGAGCCAGAATACAATCGATAAGATTGCCGCGGGAGAAGTGGTGGAACGCCCTTTAAGCGTGGTGAAAGAGCTTACCGAGAATGCCATTGATGCAGGAGCAGCCGCCATTACGGTGGAAATAAAGGATGGTGGAATTTCACTGATCAGAGTGACTGACAATGGGTGTGGAATTGAAAAGGAACAGGTGAGAAAAGCGTTCCTTCGGCATGCCACCAGCAAAATTACTTCTATCGAGGACCTTGATTATGTAAAAAGCTTAGGTTTCCGGGGAGAGGCGTTATCCAGTATTGCGGCTGTAGCACAGGTAGAGGTCATCACAAAAATCAAAGAAGATTTAACCGGGGTGCGGTTTCAGATTGCAGGGGGATGTGAAGAAGAGTTAGAGGAGGTAGGCGCTCCGGATGGCACTACTTTTCTGGTGCATAATCTCTTTTTTAACACGCCGGTAAGAAAAAAATTTTTAAAACAACCCCAGACGGAAGGAAGTTATGTGGCAGATATGATGGAACATCTGGCGCTGTCCCGACCAGATATTGCCATTAAGTTTATTCAGAACGGTCAAATCAAGTTTCACACGTCAGGGAATGGCAATTTAAAAGAAGTGATTTATCGGATTTATGGAAAGGACGTGACCGGCGCACTGCTCCCATTTACCTATGAAGATAATGGATTGTCTATCAGCGGTTTTTTAGGTAAACCGGAATTGAACCGTTCTAACCGGAATTTCGAGACCTATTTCGTCAATGGACGTTATGTAAGAAATGATATTCTTACCAAAGCAGTGGAAGAAGGGTACAAAGCTTATCTGATGCAGCATAAATTTCCCTTCTTTGTGCTTCATTTTACGATGGCGCCAGATATGCTTGATGTCAATGTACATCCGGCAAAAATGGAAATACGTCTGATACGTGGAAGCGAGCTTTACGAGCAGATTTCCAAGGCAGTGGCGGTAAAGCTCGGTGAAAGGGAACTGATTCCTGATATTAAGCTGACGGAAGAAGAAAAGGAACCAAAACAAGTACCCAAAACCCCAGAACCCTTTGAGATAAGACGTTCTGCTATGGTGATGGAAGAGCGGGGAGAATATCGAACTGCGGCAGCAACGAAAGAATTGCCCAGAGAACCGAAGGCAGGGGAACTCTTGCAGAAGGTAGTGCAAAACAGGGTCATAGGCAATGAAAATGCAGTGGATATCGCGGGAAATGAAGGGATTCATGCAAATGTCATCAAAGCAAAAGACCATATATTGGTAGAAAAGCCATCACAGCTTAATCTGTTTGAAGAAAAATTCCTGACTAGGGAAGCCAAAAATGAGTATCGGATCTTAGGTCAGATTTTTGACACTTATTGGCTGGTGGCATTTAAAGATAAATTGTTTATCGTGGACCAGCATGCTGCCCATGAGAAGGTGAAATATGAACGCCTTGTGAAAGAGCTTGAAGAAAAGAAAATCTCTTCACAAATGTTGAATCCTCCTGTGATTCTGACACTGTCAGGGAGAGAAGAGACATTGGTGTTTGAATACCGCTCTTATTTTAAGGAACTGGGATTTGAAATAGAAGACTTTGGCGGCAGTTCCGTTGCGGTAAGGAGTATGCCGGTTGACTTATACGGCTGCGATGAGAAGGAGCTTTTTACGGATATACTGGATGAACTTTCAGAAAACGAGGCAAAGGGAACACCAGCGGTAATTTTGCATAAACTTGCCTCTATGGCCTGTAAATCGGCTGTAAAAGGAAACAATAAGTTGGACCAGAAGGAAATGGAAACACTGCTTGAGGAATTGTTTACGCTTGACAATCCTTATCATTGTCCCCATGGTCGTCCTACCATCATATCCATGAGTAAATATGAGATTGAAAAGAAGTTTAAACGGATTATTTAAAGTAAACGAGGAAGGAAATGAGCTGCAAAAATAAGTTGATCATTCTTACTGGTCCTACGGCTGTGGGAAAAACTGCATTATCGATTCAGCTTGCCAAACGCATAGGAGGAGAAATCGTTTCGGCTGATTCTATGCAGGTTTATAAATACATGGATATAGGTTCTGCAAAAATAGAGAAAGAGGAGATGGGGGGGATCTCCCACCATTTGATTGATATTCTTGATCCGGGCGATGAATTTCATGTATTTCGTTTTCAGGAAATGGCAAAAGAGGCAATGGCGGGGATTTATGCCCGCGGACATGTGCCCATTATTGTGGGAGGCACAGGATTTTATATTCAGGCGCTCTTGTATGATATTTCTTTTGGGCAGGAGGAAGATCACAGTGCCATAAGAGAAAAGTTGGAAATGGCGGCAAGAGAAAAGGGCAGTGCATTTTTACATGCATGTCTTAAAAAGGTAGATCCTGAATCGGCAAAGATAATCCATCCTAACAATCAGAAGCGCATCATCAGGGCATTAGAGTTTTACCAATTAAGCAAAACGCCTATTTCTGAACATAATAAAAGAGAACGGGAAAAGGAGGCGGCATATGATTTTTGCTATTTTGTGCTGAATGATGACCGGAATCTGCTCTATCGTAAAATCGACCGGCGGGTGGATAATATGCTGGAAAAGGGATTAGTGGAAGAAGTCAGAAAGCTAAAGGAAATGGGCTTCTCTAAAGATATGGTTTCCATGCAGGGGCTGGGTTATAAGGAAATTTTTTCTTACTTGGACGGCGCATGTACTCTTGATGAGGCAGTTTACCTGATTAAGCGTGATACAAGGCATTTTGCCAAAAGGCAACTGACTTGGTTTAGACGGGAGCGGGATGTAGTCTGGATCGAAAAGCAAGCTTTTTCATACGATGAAGATAAGATTTTGGCCTGCATGATGGAACATTTTGACAGATTGCAGAAAAAATAGAAAGGATATTGGGAAATGGATCATTCAGCTATAGAAAGCATGTACCAGAGGATGGGAATCAGTAGGGAAGTCTATGCGTTTGGTGAAAAAATATGGGATTCTTTAAAGGACAGGTGGGAGGAAATCGACGCCCTCTCGGAATATAATCAGCTGAAAGTCATTAAAGCCATGCAAAAGAATAAGGTCAGCGAAGCCTGTCTTCTTGGGACGACTGGATATGGCTACAATGATCTTGGCCGTGAGACGTTGGAGAAGGTATATGCAGATATTTTTCACACCCAGGACGCACTGGTGCGTCCGCAGATTACCTGTGGTACCCACGCCTTAGCGTTGGCGCTTATGAGCAATCTGCGTCCGGGTGATGAACTTTTATCTCCGGTGGGGAAACCCTATGATACTTTGGAGGAAGTTATTGGCATCCGCCCCTCTAAAGGTTCCTTAAAAGAGTACGGGATCACTTACAGACAGGTGGATCTTCTTGAAGATGGAAACATTGACTATGACGGTATTCGTCAGGCAGTCAACGGAAAAACAAGATTAGTGACGATACAGCGGTCCAAAGGATATCAAACGAGACCTACTTTGTCCGTACAAAAGATTGGAGAATTGATTGCCTTTATAAAAGAGCTCAAGTCGGATGTGATCTGTATGGTAGACAATTGCTATGGAGAGTTTACTGAAACTAAGGAGCCGTCCGATGTAGGAGCCGATCTGGTGGTGGGTTCTCTGATTAAAAATCCGGGAGGGGGTCTTGCGCCTATAGGCGGTTATCTGGCAGGAACAAATGAATGCATTGAAAATGCTGCATACAGGCTCACCTCTCCTGGACTGGGCAAGGAAGTGGGAGCTTCCCTGCAGGCACTTTCAACTTTTTATCAGGGACTGTTCCTTGCCCCTTCCGTGACGGCAAATGCGTTGAAGGCTGCAATATTTGCCGCGAACTTATATGAAAGGCTGGGCTTTGAGGTGGTGCCAAAGGGCAGCGAACCGAGACACGATATCATTCAGGCGGTGACTTTCGGTTCCCCCCAGGGAGTGATTGCTTTTTGTCAGGGAATACAGCAGGCAGCGCCTGTGGATGGGCATGTGACGCCGGAACCATGGGATATGCCAGGATATGACAGCCCGGTAATCATGGCGGCAGGCGCGTTTGTGTCGGGCTCTTCCATAGAACTCAGCGCTGATGGACCCATTAAGCCCCCTTATGCGGTGTATTTCCAGGGAGGACTGACTTGGCAGCATGGAAAGCTGGGAATTATGAATACGTTACAAAAATTAGTGGAAAAAGAAATTATTATGAAGGATTTTGACAAACGAAACTTATAAAAAATACATGAAATTAGTATACATAAATTTCCAACTGTGTTAATATAAATGATGGTTATGGGTTAAACTCATGCTATACAAAGGATATTCCGGAGGTACAAAATGCGTAAAAATAACTGGGCATGCTTTCTGCTCATTTTAGCCGGCATCGTAATCGGGGGATTCATTGGTAATCTCTTTCCCAGCACATGGCTGAATTATGGACAGACATTCGGGCTTTCAGCGCCAATTATTTTTGATATAGGAATCATGTGTATCACCTTTGGTCTTACAATCAAAATTACAGTTGCCAGCATCATAGGCATCGTAATCGCGCTGGCAATATATCGGTTTATCTAGCTGATGTTCCTTTTGGCTCTATATGAGAGAAGAGACCGGAAAGGATTTATATCATGCAGACAGCTAAACAAAATACATTACTTCCTTACGAAAAATTTTTGAAACATGGTTCTGCGTCGTTAACTGAGGCTGAACTTCTTGCCATTATCTTAAGAACCGGAACAAAAAATTGTCCCGCCTTGGAAATGGCAAAAAAAGTGCTCACCCTTGCAGGAGGGGAGAGTTTTAAATTAAATTCCCTGCACCATTTATCTTTAAATGAACTTATGGAAATCCCTGGAATTGGAGAGGTAAAAGCAGTTAAAATCAAATGCCTTTCAGAACTGGCGGTGCGGATGGCGCTTGAAAAAGCATCTGCTGCGCTTAGATATGATTCTCCTAAAACCGTGGCGGATTATTACATGGAAAAGATGCGCCACAAAGAAAGGGAAATCATTTTACTGCTTTTGCTGGATAATAAACTGGGATTAATCGAAGAATATATTTTGTCACAGGGAACGGTGAGAGCTTCGCTATTATCAAGCCGTGAAATTTTCATCAAGGCGTTAAAGTGCCGGGCATGCCATTTAATGCTTCTGCACAATCATCCAAGCGGAGATCCAGCCCCCAGCCAGCAGGATATCGTAATCACACAAAAGATAAAAGAAGCAGGAGAACTGATGGATATACCGCTAATTGATCATATTGTTTTAGGCGATGGCTGTTACGTCAGTTTGAAAGAAAAAGACTTATTATAGAAAGGGGTATCAAACTTTGTCAAACAATGCATTTGGTATTGATTTAGGAACCAGCAACATAAAAATCTATAGTCGTTCAGATGATACGATTCTAGTGGAAAAGAACATGATTGCCATCGAAAATAAGAACACCTTATTTGCTTATGGCGATTCTGCATTTGAAATGTATGAAAAAGCGCCTGCCAATATTCATATCTCTTATCCGCTTTCCAATGGCGTTATTGCAGATATTAAGAACATGCAGCTTCTGGTCAAATATTTCATTAACGATCTGACCAGAAGTAATGTAAAGCAGGGAGATTATTACATTGCAGTTCCTACAGACGTTACTGAGGTTGAGAAAAGAGCCTTTTATGATCTGGTAAAAGACGCAGGCGTAAAGGCAAAAAGGATATTGGTAGTTGAAAAGGCGGTAGCAGACGGACTAGGGCTTGATATAGATGTGAAAAATTCCCAGGGTGTCTTAATTGTCAATGTGGGATTTGATACCACCGAAATTTCTATTCTTTCTCTGGGGGGGATTGTATTGAGCCGTCTTATTAAGGTAGGCGGTCAGAAGTTTGATGATGCCATACGTGCTGCGGTAAGACGAGAATTTAGTCTGATTATTGGCGGCAAGACGGCAGAAAATGTAAAAATGAATTTAAGAGATCTTGAAAAGGAAGGAAAGGGAGCTGTGGTATACGGAAGGGATATCGTCACAGGGCTTCCCGTTGAGAGGGAACTTCCCACACAGCTGATTGATGAATCCTTGATTGAACACTTTTATACAATCATTGATAATATCAAGGTGATTCTTGAAAGGACACCGCCAGAGCTTGCAGCGGATATTTACCGCCATGGCATTTATCTGACAGGAGGCGCATCCCAGGTAAACCATCTTCCGGCGCTGATTCAAAAGGGAACAGGGCTTAAGGTCAATGTAGCTGAGAATCCTGTGACCAGTGTAGCGCTGGGACTATCCAAAATTATTAAGGATGACAATTACAAATCGGTTGCCTATGCAATTGAAGGAATGAGCAAATGAGTCCAATCGTAAAGAAAAAAGGAGAGAAGTTTACATTACCCGGTAAATATCTCCTTTTTATTTTAACATTGTTATGTACGGGTTTAATAGTAATCACTTTCAATACCAATTTGCTAAGCGCGCCCATAAGTGCAGTGGGAGGTTCTTTTATTGCGCCCTTGCAGGAGGGCATCAGCAAGGCAGGAAGCTGGATTGCTACCCGCTCGGAAGAGTTGGTGCAGATTAGATCTCTGATCAGGGAAAATGAAGAGCTAAAAGCACAGATCGATGAGCTGACCATGGAGAATATTCGTCTTCAGCAGGATCGATATGAACTTACCAATTTACGGCAGCTCTATGATCTTGACGAGCAGTATGATGATTATGAAAAGATCGGCGCCCGCATAATAGCAAAAGATTCTGGGAATTGGTTCCACTCATTTGTGATCAACAAAGGTTCCGACGACGGTCTTAAGATTGATATGAATGTAATGGCTGGCAGTGGTCTGGTGGGACGGATTGTAGATGTGGGACCAAACTGGTCTAAGGTTATGTCTATCATCGATGATAATTCCAATACCAGTGGAATGGTACTTTCCACTTCAGACAATCTGATGGTCAGAGGGGACCTTGAGCTTTACGCGGATGGGCTGATTAGCTTTGAAAAGTTGACAGACAAGGCAGACCGGGTAGTGGAGGGGGATAAGATTGTCACTTCAAACATCAGTGATAAATATCTTCCGGGCATTTTGATTGGATACATATCCAGCATCAATGTTGATTCCAACAATTTGACCAAGTCAGGGCTGATCACGCCAGCAGTTGACTTTGAACATTTAGAAGAAGTGCTGGTAATTACCCAGCTTAAGCAGACCGTCGGAAGTTCCATAGGAGATTCATAAGTGAAACGAGTTGTTACATCTGCATTTTTGATTATTATATGTTTCCTCTTCCAGACCACAGTCTTTAAGGGGCTTAGCTTTGGCGGTATCGTTCCGAATCTGTTGATTATTTTGACAGCATCCTTCGGATTTATGAGGGGAGAGCGCACGGGACTGATTATTGGATTTTTCTGCGGTTTTTTGGCAGACATCTTTTTTGGAAATGTACTCGGATTAAATGCAATGATTTATATGTATATTGGATATGCAAACGGAAAATTCAATCGCATTTTTTTTCCAGAGGATATCAAACTGCCAATCTGTCTGATTTTTGCCAGTGATTTAGCTTATGGATTTTTATATTACATCACATTGTTTCTGATGAGGAAAAGATTTCATATTGGTTACTACTTTCTGAACATTATGCTGCCAGAAATGGTTTATACCATACTGATAACTTTGCTTTTGTATCCGCTTGTTTTATGGCTCAACAAAAAACTGGAGGATTCTGAAAAAAGGAGTGCACGAAAGTTTGTTTGAGAATTTTAAAGAGAATTTTTTGAATATGGTTACTTCCCGGATATTTGTTTTGATTCTGTTGATGACATGTATCGGCGGTATCATGATCAACAGACTTTTTGATCTGCAAATCGTGCATGGGGAGGAATATGTTGATTCTTTCCAGATGAAGATTATGAGAGAGCAGTCTATCAAAGGAAGCCGGGGCTGTATTTATGATCGCAACGGAAACTTGCTTGCCTATAATGAGCTTGCACATTCTGTTATGATTGAAGATGTCTATGAAAGTGGTAAGTTGAAAAATTATCACCTCAATACCACGATTTATAAGCTGATTGGCATCATTGAATCAAACGGTGATTCCGTGGTCAGTGACTTTAAGATTATTTTAGATAAAAATGGACGTTTTGCTTATACAGTTGAAGGCACCCAGCTTTATCGATTCTTGGCAGATGTGTATGGACGTCTTACCATCGATGAGCTTGAAGAGAAGGAACGTACGGCTACTGCACAGGAAGTAGTGGATTACCTTTGTGGTTGGGACAGATTTCGAATTGGAAATTATACCTCGGACGACAGTAAGGATACTTTTATTCCTGGAAATGGATTTACAAAGGAAGAAGCCTTAAAGATTCTTACCATTCGGTATGATATGAATAACAATAGTTATCAGAAGTTTATTCCCACCACGGTGGCGACAGACGTCAGTGAAAAGACAGTTGCCGTGGTCATGGAAAACAATGCAGAATTAAAAGGGGTTACTATAGTGGAGGATACCATCCGCAAGTATGTAGACAGCCTTTATTTTGCGCACATTTTGGGGTATACAGGAAAGATTTCCCAGGAGGAGCTTACCGCCCTTCAGGCGCAAGATGAGAATAGCGCCTACGACTTAAATGATACGGTGGGCAAGCTGGGTATTGAAAAATCAATGGAAGATCAATTGCAGGGAATCAAAGGAAGTCGGACGATTTTCGTCAACAGCGTAGGAAAGGTGACAGATATCACAAATTATGTGGAGCCTATTGCGGGAAATGATGTTTATCTGACCATTGATAAGGACCTGCAGATTGCTGCCTATAAAATTCTGGAGCAAAAGCTTGCCAGCATACTTTATACTAATATTGTTAATGCAAAAGAATTTAATACTTCTAATGTGAGCAGCAGTAATATCAAAATCCCAATTTACGATGTCTATTATGCGTTAATCAGCAATAACGTGATTGACACGGATCATTTCAAGGCGAAAGATGCAGGTGAAAATGAAAAAGTGGTTTACGCGGCGTATCTGGATAGGAAAAAATTTGTTTTTGATGATTTACGCATGGAACTGATGGAGACGAAAACGCCTTATGAGACGCTTGACATGGAATATCAGATCTACGAAAGTTATATAGCAGAAATGCTCTATGATAACAGCATTATCGTAAGAGACAGGGTAGATGTAAATGATGAGACATATATTGCATGGACTACCGATGAAGTGATCAGTTTAAATGAATATTTAAATTATTGTATTGCCATGAACTGGATTGATGTTACAAGATTAAATCTGAACAGCCAGTATTCTGACTCGGAGGAGATCTTTGAACGGATTGTGGATTACATTTTTGAGCAGTTGAAGGATGATGTGGATTTCAGTAAAAGAATCTACCGTTTTATGATTAAGAAGGATATTATATCTGGAACGCAGATCTGTAAGATTCTGCTGGAACAGGAACTGGTCGAGATTTCTGACGAAGAGAAGGAACAGTTTGACAGAGGGGCTGTCTCGGCATACACGTTTATGATGAACCGCATTCAGAATCTGGATATCACGCCGGCACAGCTGGCGCTGGATCCTTATTCTGCCTCAATGGTCATTACCGATGTGAAGACGGGAGATGTGCTTGCTCTTGTTTCCTATCCGGGATATGATAATAACAAAATGGCAAACGGCGTAAATGCAGCGTACTATTCGCAGCTATTGAATGATCAGTCAAAGCCGCTGATCAATTACGCGACTATGCAGATGACAGCTCCCGGATCTACCTTTAAGATGGTTTCCTCTACCGCAGGGCTAATGGAGGGAATCATAAATCTGCACACCACTTTTTCATGTACCGGGATATTTGATAAGATCAGCCCTCCGCCTACCTGTTGGATCTATCCAAGGGGCAGTCACGGATTGCTTACTCTTACAGGAGCCATCAGAAATTCATGTAATCCATACTTCTATGAGTTGGCATATCGTCTGGGAACAGTGGGAGATACTTATTCTCCTGATGCAGGTCTTCAAAAATTGGAACATTATGCGGACATGTATGGACTTACAGAAACCTCTGGCATCGAAATCGAAGAATCGTCGCCCCAGGTATCCACAGAAGATGCGGTGCGTTCTGCCATCGGACAGGGTAACAATAACTATTCTACAGCTGGTCTTGCAAGATATGTAACCACTGTTGCCAACAATGGTACATGTTATAATCTCACGCTGGTAGATAAGATTACCGATCACAGTGGGATTTTGCTCGATGAGAGGAGCGCTGAAGTGAGAAACACCATTGACATGGAGTCTGCTTATTGGAATGCGATTCATCAGGGAATGCGTCAGGTGATTGAAGATAAATCCTACTACAGAGATCTGACGATTAATGTGGCAGGAAAAACGGGGACGGCGGAGGAGAACAAGAATCGTGCCAACCATGCGCTATTCGTATGCTTTGCGCCTTACGAAGAGCCTGAAATTGCCATTGCAACCAGAATTGCGTATGGATATACCTCAAGCTATGCTGCACAGACGACGAAAGACGTGATTAAATATTATTTTGAACTTGAAGAGGAAGAAAAGCTTCTTTCAGGAACAGCATCACAAATGAGTGGAAGCACGGCCATTACCGATTAATTATAGAGCCAAAGGAGTGTTGATATATTGAAAAATTCAGTCATCATTAAAAGTTTTCAAAGCGGAATCGTGCTGCATCTGGATCCAGACCTTCCTTTTACAGAGTTGATTATTGATGTGGAAGATAAGTTCAGAGAATCCAGTAGTTTTTTTAAGGATGCAAAGATGGCGCTTTCTATCAAGGGAAGAATCCTTTCGGAGGAAGAGGAGAAACAGATTTTAGATACCATTGCTGCCAATTCAGATTTACGAATCATCTGTCTTGTAGGGGAAGATGAGGGGACAAACCAGAATTTCGTCAAAGCTCTCCAGCAGGCAGATTTTTCGGGCGGTGAAGGCGCAGGAAGCGAGGGGCAGTTCTACCGTGGAACCTTAAAAAACGGTCAGATTCTTGAAACGGAGTCGAGTATTGTGATACTGGGGGATGTGTACCCTGGCTCCGCCATTATCTCTGCAAGAGATATCATCGTTCTTGGCGGTTTGTATGGAGAAGCCTACGCAGGAGGAAACGGAAGCAGAGAGCATTACGTTGTAGCGCTTGAAATGTCACCGGAAAAGCTTAAAATCGGTGATTTCAAATATAGATCCAAAGAAAAGATTTCCAAATGGTCGATAAGACCTAAGGTACAACCGAAAATAGCATACATTAAAGATGAAAAGGTCATAATAGATTCTCTCACGAAAGAATTACTGAGTGAACTGCCCATTTAAGTCAGGATTTTCTCAGGGGACGATTAATTCATTATAAGGAATAGCCGTCAAGCGGTGAAACGGAGGTAAGTATGAGTGAAGTAATTGTCGTCACATCAGGGAAAGGCGGTGTGGGAAAGACCACCACATCCGCAAACGTAGGGACAGGTCTTGCCGCCATGGGGAAACGCGTTGTGCTGATTGATACGGATATCGGACTTCGCAATCTGGATGTAGTGATGGGATTGGAAAACAGGATTGTCTATAATCTTGTGGACGTGGTGGAAGGGAAATGCCGGATTAAACAAGCGCTGATCAAGGACAAGCGCCATCCCAGCCTTTATCTTATGCCATCTGCCCAGACAAAAGACAAGACTGCGGTAAATCCCGATCAGATGGTAAAAATGATTAATCAGCTCAGGGAGCAGTTCGACTATATCATTTTGGATTGTCCCGCCGGGATTGAACAAGGGTTTAAGAATGCCATAGCTGGCGCTGACAGGGCATTAGTGGTGACCACGCCTGAAGTATCGGCCATTCGTGATGCAGACCGGATCATCGGACTTCTTGAAGCAAATGATTTCACCAAGATTGATTTGATCATTAACCGTCTGAAGGTGGATATGGTTAAGCGCGGCGATATGATGAGCGCCGCAGACGTGGTGGATATTCTGGCAATCAGTTTGATTGGGATTGTGCCTGATGATGAAAATGTAGTCATAGCAACCAATCAGGGCGAGCCTCTTGTGGGAAACAGTACGCTGGCAGGAAAAGCATACCAGAACATATGCTTTCGGGTGACCGGAAAAGAAATTCCGTTTCTTGAATTTGAAAAAGGCGTTTCTTTCTGGACCAGAGTGTCAGGTATTTTCCATAAAAATTAGGAGGTGGGCGATATGGGAATCAGAAACTTTTTTAACAGAAGAAAATCTAGGGAAATAGCAAAAGATCGATTAAAGATACTTCTTATTTCCGACAGGGTCAACTGTTCTCCGGAAATGATGGAAATGATCAAGACAGATATCGCCAAGGTGATATCAAAGTACATGAAGATAGATACACAAAGTATGGAAATCCAGATTAGCAAGACAGACAGCAAAGGGCGGGATAAGACGCCTACCTTGTATGCCAATATTCCTATTTTGGATTTACATAAGAATGTGAATTGACGAAGCCCGCAGGCTCTATGAAAGGTGAATGGAAATGCTCAGACAGTATAAAATACGCTATTATGATTTTAAGCTGGTAATACTGGTGATTGCGCTTGCCGTAATCGGAATTATTGCCTTGGGCAGTGCCGAACCGGCACTTCAGAACAGACAGATCGCAGGCTTTGCCTTCGGTCTGTTTCTGATGCTGGTTATTTCTTTATTTGATTATTCGGTGCTCTTGAATCTTTACTGGCTGATGTATCTGGTTAACATAGCGCTCCTTGTCATGGTGGTTTTCATGGGCAAAAATACCAATGGTTCTCAGAGATGGCTAAAGCTTGCAGGAATCCAGTTTCAACCGTCAGAGGTTACAAAGATACTGCTTATTTTATTTTTTGCCCAGTTTATTTATAAACATAAAGACGCGCTCAACACCTTTAAGTATATTTCACTGTGTGTGATTTTGTTTGCCGTTCCGGCGCTTTTGGTAGGATATCAGCCTGATTTATCCACTACCATCGTTATCAGTCTGATTTTCTGTGTGATTATGTTCGTTGGAGGTTTAAGCTGGAAAGTGATTGGTGGTATCTTAGCAGTGGCGATTCCGGTTGTGATGATCTTTATGTATCTGGTTTTACAACCGGATCAGAAGATTATTCCCGAAAAGCATATGTATCAGCTTAACAGAATCATTTCTTTTTTCAATAAAGAAGAGTTTGCCAATTCCATTGGATATCAGCAGGAATATTCTGTTATGGCGATTGGATCCGGTCAGCTTACCGGGAAAGGGTATAAGAACAACGAAATCAGTTCTGTAAAGAACGCGGATTTCATAGCGGAACAGGAGACTGATTTTATATTTGCAGTAATCGGAGAAGAATTTGGATTTATAGGCGCCTGCACGGTTATTATTCTTGTGGTCTTAATCAGTGTGGAGTGTATGCTGATTGCCAGGCGGGCAAAGGATATTGCGGGGACAATCATTGCTGCGGGAACCGGTGCAATGATTGGAATGCAGGCTTTTATCAACATTGGTGTCGTTACGTATCTGCTGCCCAATACGGGGCTGCCTCTGCCTTTTGTCAGTTATGGACTGACTTCTTTGGTGAGTTCCTTTATTGGAATTGGATTTGTTTTAAATGTGGGGTTACAATGCCGGCAAAAATGATGTATAATGAAAGAATACATAAGGGGTATCAGACATAATAGGAGGGGTTTTCAATGAATATCGCGCTCATTGCACATGATGCAAAGAAGAAATTAATGCAGAATTTTTGTATTGCTTATCGGGGGATATTAAGTAAACATGACTTGTACGCAACAGGTACTACTGGAAGATTGATAGAGGAGGTTACAAACTTAAGTATTCATAAATTTTTAGCTGGACATCTTGGAGGAGAGCAGCAGATTGGGGCACAGATTGAGCATAATCAGATAGACCTTGTTATTTTTCTGCGTGATCCGCTTACTTCTAAAATGCATGAGCCGGATGTCAACAATGTTGTAAAGCTTTGCGATATGTATAATATTCCGCTTGGAACCAACATTGCGACAGCAGAACTACTGATCAAGTCCCTAGACAGAGGAGATTTAGAGTGGCGTGAAATGTACAAGTAGAATCCAAAAGAGACGATATGTTAAGAGAATATTGTCTGCGGCGCTTTTGACTGCCATACTTGCACTTACAGGATGCGGACAGGCACAGTATGCGCTTGGCTACAGTGTAGATTCTGAAGTGAGCAGCTTCAGAGTGGTTAATCTGGAGGAAGAGCGGGGAACGGCGGTACCGTTTGCTGCAGACTTGTGTGTTGTAAATGGAAATATAACATCAGGTGATGTGGACATGACAGCGGCGTCTGGTGCAGGGCTGTTTGATTTAAATAACTGCAGTACACTTTATGCAAAAAATGTACATGAAAAATTGTATCCAGCAAGTATGACCAAGGTGATGACTGCACTGGTGGCAATAAAGCATGGTTCAAATGATATGAGATTGACAGCTTCTGCAAATGTAAAGATACAAGAGTCCGGCGCCCAGCTCAGCGGTGTTAAGGAAGGGGATCAGATGACGCTTGACCAGGCATTGCATCTTTTACTGCTCAATTCTGGTAATGATGTAGCTGTCATGATTGCAGAGGGTGTTGCAGGCTCAGAGGAAGCATTTGTCGATATGATGAATAAAGAAGCATTTGCGCTTGGTGCAACAAACACGCATTTTGTAAATCCACATGGACTTCCTGATGACAATCATTATACTACCGTTTATGATATGTATCTGATTATGAATGAGGCAATCAATTATACCTCATTTAACGAGATTATTCATACAGATGAATACACCACTGTGTACACGGACAAAAACGGCGCTTCAAAAGAAATTACTGTAACCAATACAAATCGATATCTACAGGGAACTGAAGATGCGCCGACAGGAGTAACGGTTATGGGTGGAAAGACAGGAACCACAAATGCTGCTGGACATTGTCTGGTTCTTTTTTCAAAGGATTCATCAAGCAATCCGTATATTTCTATTATCATGCGTGCGGAGAGCGGGGATTTGCTTTACACCCAGATGACAGATTTATTAGAGGAAATAAATAATTAACTGTTGTTTTTTGCCATGCAATCACTTATAATAAATTTAAGCCGTAACCTAAATTTACGTGCTGCCAATATACTTCAGGAGGGATTACCAATGGTTCAATTAATAGTTGGAAAAAAGGGAAAAGGCAAGACCAAACATTTATTAGATAAGGTGAATACAGAGGTACAGAACGTATCTGGCAATATTGTATATCTGGACAAGAGCACGAAGCATATGTATGAACTGAATAATAAGATTAGATTGATCGATGTATCATCCTATCTGATTTCGAATTCAGATGAATTCATTGGCTTTATAAGTGGAATCATTTCACAGGATCACGATTTAGAACAGATGTACTTCGACAGCTTTTTGAAGATTGCCTGCTTGGAGGAAGATCACCTAAGCGAGATTATTCAAAAATTAGAAAAGATTAGCAACACATTTAAGATAGACTTTGTCATAAGTGTTTCAGTAGACGAAGAAGACCTTTCAGAGACGGATAAAGATAAAATTATTGTTTCTTTATAAATTACATACCCCCGGAGGCATCCGGGGGATTTTTCTGATATTGTCTATTGTTCCGTCAATTGTGTTTAAGGAGTGGTATCGTGGAAGATAGCAGAGGTAATAAAATAATTAAATATAGAAAACCCCTGCGTATCAATATAGGCATGGTCATTTTTGCTGTTATTTTTGTGTACATTGTTATTTGTGTTTTTATGTATTTTACACAGAAGCACATTGAAGCGCATCAGGTGACAATGGGTTCTCTTTCATCAAACAATATTTATAGAGGAATTGCACTGCGTGACGAAGAAATCGTAAATGCGCAGAAAGCAGGTTATGTAAATTATTACGCCCGGGAGGGAGAGCGTGTAGGCGTGGGAAATCTGGTTTATACACTGGATGAATCAGGCAGGCTTGCAGATTACATCAGCACTGAAAATTCTGACAGTACGCTGACCGAAAGAGACTTAAATGAGTTAAAGTCTGAGATTCTTGGTTTTAAAAATAATTTTAATAGGAAATACTTTTCTTCTGTATATGACTTTAAATACAGCGTGAAAGGAACTGTGCTGAAGCTTGCGAACGCCAATATCCTGGAGAATATTGATAAGATTAATGCCTCTGGTATGTCCGAGCTGATTTCTTTCTGTAGAGCGCCGGTGACAGGAATCGTGATTTATTCTGTGGATGGATATGAAGCCCTTAAGCTGGAGGAGTTCACCAGCGAATTGTTTGATACTAAAACATATGAAAAAACTCAGCTAATCGGTAATGATCTTGTAGAGGCAGGGCAGCCTGTTTACAAAATATCCACCAATGAGGATTGGTCTATTGTAATACAGACGGATCGGGACAAAGCGGATGAGCTCTTAGAGGCGGAATTTGTGAAGGTAAAATTCTTAAAGAATCAGGATACCTCATGGGGAGAAGTTTCCAGTTACACCAATGCCGATGGCGACATTTTTATAAAACTTACCTTTACCAATTCTATGGTGACGTTTTGTACGGATCGCTTTATAGATATTGAATTGATTCTGGAAGAAGATACCGGACTTAAAATTCCTAATTCTGCAATTGTGCAAAAGGAGTTTTTCATTGTGCCAAAAGACTATGTTGTGCAGGGAGGGAACAGCAATTCTTACGGGGTTATGCTGGAAACTTATGGGGAAGATGGTACTGCCAAGACAGAGTTTACGGAAACCACAATTTATGGTGAGACAGAGACAGAATATTATCTTGATGATATGATTCTACGGATTGGCAATTATATTCTTAAGCCGGAATCTATGGAAAAATATGCCATCAGCAAAAGAGGAAGCCTTACAGGTGTCTACAATATTAATAAAGGCTATGCTGATTTTAAGCAGATTAATATTTTGTACCAGAATGACGAATATGCCATCGTGAAGTCTAATACACAATACGGTCTTAATGTTTATGACTATATCGTACTGGACTCGGAGGCAGTGGAGGACAATGAATTTATTTACTAAACAGGGAGGATTCATCGTGATAAAGGATAATCTTGATCATGTTTACCAAAATATATATGCAGCGTGCGATAATGCCGGCAGATGCAGAAAAGACGTCTCCTTGATTGCTGTCAGCAAGACAAAACCTGTTTCTATGCTTATGGAGGCGTATGACTATGGGTGTAGGGTATTTGGTGAAAACAAGGTGCAGGAACTTCTGGATAAATATGAAGTCATGCCCAAAGACATCAAATGGCATATGATTGGGCATTTGCAAAGAAATAAAGTGAAATATATCGTAGATAAGGTAGCGTTAATTCATAGCGTAGATTCGCTAAAACTTGCAGAAGAGATCAGCCGTGAAGCTGTAAAAAAGCAGGTGGAGGTTTCTATCCTGATTGAGGTAAATATTGCTGGGGAAGATACAAAATTTGGCGTAACAGCTAATGATACCGAGAAACTGGTGCGTGAGGCGGCATTGCTGCCCGGTATCAGTATCAAGGGGCTTATGACGATTGCTCCGCTAACCATGAACCCGGAAGATAATCGACAATATTTTGCGAAGCTGAAACAATTATCTGTTGACATAAATCAAAAAAACATTGATAATGTTAATATGAATGTTCTGTCCATGGGAATGACAGGCGACTATATGATTGCCATTGAGGAAGGCGCTTCTTATGTCCGTGTTGGGACAGGCATCTTTGGAGATCGGCAATATCCAGTTAAATAAGGAGTACTTTAAAATGGGAGTAATGGATAAGTTTCTTAATTACATGAAACTAAATGAAGATGAAGACGATTTTTACGATGACGATTATTATGATGAAAGTCCGGTGGAAGAAAAACCCAAAAAGATTCCTACCGTAAAAGAAGAGTCTATTTTAGATGATGATAAAGTAACCAAAAAGACAACACCTAAAGTAACACCCATGCGTCAGACCAAAAAGACCGGAAACGGTATGGAAGTATGTGTGATTAAACCCACTTCCATTGAGGACGCAAGGGAGATAACAGAAACCCTTCTTGCAAACAGAACAGTGGTACTCAATCTGGAAGGACTGGATGTGGACATTGCACAGCGTATCATTGATTTTACATCCGGTTCCTGTTTTGCAATCAGTGGTAATCTTCAAAAGATTTCCCATTACATATTCATTATAACTCCGGCGATTGTTGACATATCGGGTGATTTTCAGGAAATTTTATCAGGATCTTTTGATGTACCGATCAATAACGGTATTTAAATTTCATTTATTGGTTTAAAGCTTCCTGTTGGTGCAGGAAGTTTTTTTCATAAGTTTTTAACAGAAAGGATTAATTCATGAACAGTCGGCTTACAATCTTATATGACAAGAAACCATGCTATGATATCGTATTTGACACCAGCTTTAATGAGCTGCTTTCAGAATTGAAAGGATTTGACATTGAAAACCGAAGGATATGTGTAGTGACGGATTCTCATGTAGCCTCCTTTTATGGGGAAGAAATCATGGCTCTTTTAAGTGGAAATTGCCTGAAAAATGTTTTATACTCTTTTGCGGCAGGGGAGGAGCAAAAGACGCTTGCTACGGTAAAAGAAATCTATGCTTTTTTAATCAAAGAAAAATTTGATAGAAAGGATCTTTTGATTGCCCTTGGAGGAGGGGTCACAGGTGACATCACAGGTTTTACGGCGGCAACATATTTAAGAGGAATTGACTTTATCCAGATTCCAACTACGCTTCTTGCGCAGGCTGATTCCAGCATTGGAGGGAAGACAGGGGTTGATTTTGACGGTTACAAAAATATGGTGGGCGCCTTTTATATGCCCAAACTCGTCTATATGAATGTGGGAACCTTAAAGACATTAGATGACCGCCAATTCTTCAGTGGGTTTGCAGAAATCATGAAACATGGTCTCATTAAGGACAGTATTTTTTATGAGTGGCTTCTCGATCATATATACGAGATAAATGACAGGGAAGAGGAAACGCTGCTGGAAATGGTAGAAAGAAGCAGCAAAATTAAAAAGTTGGTGGTGGAGAAAGATCCTTTTGAGAAAGGAGACCGGGCGCTTCTCAATTTCGGACACACAATCGGTCATGCAATTGAAAAGTCCAAAAATTTTACTATGACACATGGAGAATGCGTTGCACTTGGAATGGTAGCAGCCGCCTTTATCTCATGGAAGCATGAATGGCTTTCCATGGAAGAATACTATGAAATAAGAGATATGTTGGTCCCCTTTAGTCTGCCGATTTCATTGGAAGACATAAATCCAGAGGAAATTCTGGAATTGACTAAGTCAGACAAAAAGATGGAAGGGAACAGCATTAAATTTGTCCTTCTTAAGAAGGTAGGAAAGGCATTGATTGACAAGAATGTGACAGATGAGGAGATTTTAAACGCCGTTTCTGAGATTCATTACGTTGAAGATTTTGAATAGGAGTCAATATGAGTAAACATAAAGTAAAATTACTAATTATAGATTTTTTGCTGTTGCTTCTGCTTGTAGGGGTGGATCAGTTTACTAAATATACAGCTGTTTTTAAGTTGAAGGACCAGCCTGCCTTTAACATCATTAACGGAATCCTTGAATTTAATTATCTTGAAAACCGGGGAGCTGCTTTTGGTATGCTTCAAAATCAAAAAAGTTTTTTTGTTTTTGTGGCTGTGGTCTTTTTATGTGTGATTGCCTATGTGCTTGTAAAGACACCAGATCATAAAAAATATACACGACTTCATATTTTGCTTGTAATGATTGCAGGCGGTGCAATCGGAAATATGATAGACCGCCTTCAGCACGATTATGTGGTGGATTTTATTTATATTGTATTGATTAACTTTCCCATATTTAATGTTGCTGATATGTATGTCACTTTTTCAACGGTTTTATTGATTATTCAGATTTTGTTCGTTTACAGTGAAAATGATTTTCATTTTTTGAGTTTTAAAAAGAAAAAGTTTAGAGAATTGAAATAAAGTATGATGGATCTGCAAAAGGAATTTCACTTTACCATAACTGAAGAAATGGAAGAAGAGAGGATCGATAAGTGTTTGAATACACTTATGGAAACTTTGTCGCGCTCCTATATTCAAAAGCTTTTAGCCGAAAAAAAAGTTACTGTAAATGGCAAAAGTGTGAAGGCTAGCTATCGTGTCAGTGCAGAAGATAAGATTATTTTAATTTTACCGCCCAGCATCATTCCGGATGTTCTTCCCGAGAACATTCCCCTTTCCATTCTTTATGAAGATCAGGATGTGATTGTGATTGACAAGCCTAAAGGGATGGTGGTCCACCCGGCGCCGGGACACTATGAAGGAACTTTAGTCAATGCGCTGATGTATCACTGTAAGAATGAACTAAGCGGCATTAACGGTGTTTTGAGGCCGGGTATCGTTCACAGGATAGACCGTGACACCACGGGCTCTGTGATTGCCTGCAAAAATGATCATGCGCACAATGAAATAGCAAGACAACTTAAGGAGCATACTATTGTTCGGAAATATCAGGCAATTGTACAGGGGGTGCTGAAGAGAGAAGAGGGGGTTGTTCATACACGGATTGGAAGGCATCCGGCAGATCGGAAGAAAATGGCAGTGGTCGATAAGGGGGGGAAGGATGCAATTACCCATTACCGGGTACTTCAGCGTTTTCAAAATGCCACCTATATAGAATGCACATTGGAAACCGGACGGACACATCAGATTAGAGTTCATATGGCGTCGCTGGGGCATCCCCTTTTGGGGGATTTGGTATATGGTGCCAAAAATAATTCCTATAAATTAGACGGACAGACCCTGCATGCGGGGGTTCTTGGATTTATCCATCCCTCTACCAATGAATACATGGAAACCAGAGCACCTTTACCAGAATATTTTGAAAAGCTTTTGAAGAGACTTTAAACCGCATTTGCAATGGTATAAATTCATTGTGTATTAAAGACATTTTGTGTATAATATAATTATTCAAGTATATTATGAGTAGGAGGGTTATTTTATGAATACTGTAATTACAATAGGACGTCAATTTGGTTCTGGTGGTCGTGAAATCGGTGAAAAGGTAGCAGCACATTTTGGGATTAAATGTTATGACAAAGAACTGCTAAGCAGGGCTGCAAAGGAAAGTGGTTTCTGTGAGGAAATGCTTGAAAATCATGATGAAAGACCAACCAATTCTTTTCTCTATAATCTGGTTATGGATACCTATTCTTTTGGCTATAATGCATCGCATTTTGTAGATATGCCAATCAGTCATAAAGTTTTTCTTGCACAATTTGATACAATTAAAAAGATTGCCAATGAAGGTCCCTGCGTAATCGTTGGACGGTGTGCAGACTATGCGTTAAGTGATATGAAAAACTGTGTGCATATTTTCATATATGGCGATGAAGATACTAAAACAAAAAGGATTATGCAGAAATATGATCTGGATGCTTCTAAGGCTAAGGACATGTGTGTAAAAAAAGATAAACAACGTCAAAGCTATTACAATTATTATTCCTCTAAGAAATGGGGACGCGCAGATAGCTATGATTTTTGCATTAATAGCAGTGTTCTTGGGATAGATGGAACTGTTAAACTGCTCATACAGTATATAGAAGACTTTGAAACAATGAGATGATTTGTTTAAACTATTCGCAAAACACAAGTTTAACGAATAGTTGTATGGGCAGCGAGTGAACCTACGCTTCGCATAGTTTGATGATTCTTTATTTAAATTGCGTATCAGTTAACATAATATTTTTATGTCAACTGATACGCAATTTTTGTTATCATAAGCCTAGTTTGCTATTTGATTAAAATTGCAATTTTTTTGGTTCTGGCTTTTTTGATTTCGATGTTTCTTCGGATTCTATAGCTTCTTTTAAGAATGCATCCTTTTCAATATAATCCAAAGAATTGTTGTATTTCGTTAGATAGTTTGTATAGCAATCAGATTTGGTTACGTTTTGTGTTGACCTATCATTTAAGTAATTTTTTCGGTAATCACCTACAATGTCAATTTTTTGTTTTCTTCTTTTTTTGAATTTTAGAAAAGTATATATATATAATATGACTAAAAAAGCTATGATAATAACTATTAAGATCTTCATAGAGCAAACTTATCCTTTACAATTTAATTTGATTTACAGATTTGGTCTGAATCTAATATGACGGTAAATGGTCCGTCATTAATTAAAGATACAGACATATGGCTTCCAAAGATTCCATGTGCCACATGTGGTATTTCCTCGGCACATTTTTTGATAATATATTCATATAGCTCATTGGCGGTCTCAGGAGAACCGGCATTCGTGAAAGAGGGACGGTTTCCTTTACGGCAGTCTGCATACAAAGTGAATTGTGAAATGATTAACAATTCACCGTTTATACTTTTGATATCAAGATTGGTCTTTCCATTTTCATCGGAAAAAATGCGTAGATGTAATAATTTGTGAATCATCTTATCTGCAATTTCATGGGTATCTGCATCGCAGATGCCTGCTAAAACCACAAACCCATTCTGGATGGCGCCAACCGTATTTTCATTTACGGATACGCTTGCATTGGTTACTCTTTGTATTATAAATCTCACTACTGCTGCTCTCTTTCTTTCATGTTTTCTTTATTTTGGAACAAATTATTTTGAGATAAATCGTTGCTGTCATTGGCTTTTGGCATAGGCTTTTTTCTGGCTAATTTAAAAAAGGTGCTTTTTTTATCAACGGCATGGGGAATAAATACGGCGTTATCGTCGATGTATTCAACATTTTTGTATTTGGCAGTTTCTGAAGGCAGTCCTCGCTTTTTCAGCATTCGGTTGATGATACGACGGGCAAGCGCATAGAGAACTGCAAAAAACGGAACACCTATAATCATTCCTGGAATGCCCATGATGCCTCCAAAAATAGTAATAGAAAAAATCACCCAGAATCCGGATAGTCCGGTAGACTGTCCAAGAATTTTAGGACCAATAAAGTTGCCGTCCACTTGCTGTAATACCAATATAAAGATAATAAAATAAACACATTTCAATGGGTTGACCATTAAAATCAGTATAGCACTTGGCACAGCGCCTAAATAAGGACCAAAGAAGGGAATCACGTTGGTGACTCCGACAATGACACTGATCAACAATGCATAAGGCATCTGCATAATATTGGTGCCTGCAAAGCATATAACCCCAATGATAATGGAATCAATAATTTTTCCGCTGATAAATCCAATAAAGGTATCACTTACAAAGCGGATATCTTTTATGAATTGATTGGCTGTTTTAGTCTCCAAAAAAGCAAATACAAGCTTTTTTGCCTGCCCGGCAAAAGTTTCTTTGCTGTAAAGCACATATACAGAAATAATGATGCCTATGATGAAATTCCATAGTACCTTAAGAACACTGATTAGACTTAATGAAACCTGCTTTACGAGAGTTTCCATCTGTGGAACAAGATTGTTGTTTAGGTAGCTCATAAATTCTTCTGAATAAGTATCAAGAAACTGAATAACAAGTTTTTCAATGTCAGGATTATCTTCCAAAAACTTAGCCGACCAGGTTGTCAGATTTTGGATGTAATATGGAAACTGATAGGAAATGCTTCGGATACTCTTGACAATATTTGGAATTAGAATAGAGAAAAAGCCATTAATGAGCAGACCAACAATAAAAATCGTCAGTAAGATGGACAACATTCTCATGTATTTTTTGGCTTTATGGGAAACACATCGTTTTCCGTTTGCGGTAAAAATAGGCGTAAGAATGCGCTCTTCTATCCCGTTTATCATAGGTGTCATAAGATAGGCAAATATAATCCCATATAATACGGGACTGATAACCTTAAATAAAGCATTTACCTGTGCTGAAAATCGATCTCCATGAAAAATTAAATAATAGAAACAAATAGATGCGGCAATGACCGTAAAAGCCGTTATACCAATGCGGAAATATTTTTTATTAAACTGAATTTTCATATAAGTCGGGAATCCCATGCCTCCTTGTAAAATTATGCGTTGTCAATGACATTATGGTCTAAACTCTAACAATAATATATTCAGTATAACATTTTTTTTCGAAAGATACTATGGCATAATCGTGAAATGTGTTAGAATTAAGTGGATTTAAGAAAGGATGGCATTATGACATTACAAAAAGTACTAAGTTATATTCGGCGTGCCGCAGATGACTATCATATGATCGAATCTGGGGATAAAATTGCGGTAGGTATTTCCGGAGGAAAAGACAGTCTTACACTGCTCTATGGGCTTCATGGACTCATGCGCTTTTATCCGGAACCATTTACTATTCACGCAGTCACGGTTGATCTGGGATTTGATAATTTGAATCTGTCGAAAATCAAGGAATTATGTACGCAGTTGGAAGTCCCGTATACGATTGTTAAAACAGATATCGCCAATATCATCTTTCATGAGCGGAAAGAAACAAACCCATGTTCTTTATGTTCCAAAATGCGCAAAGGCGCTTTAAATGAGGCAATTAAGGCTGTCGGCTGTAACAAGGTAGCCTATGCTCATCATAAGGATGATGTGGTAGAGACTATGCTTATGTCGCTGATTTATGAAGGCAGGTTCCATACATTTAGCCCTGTCACTTATTTGGACCGCATGGACTTGACGGTAATCAGACCGCTTATGTATATGCATGAGGCTGATGTGATTGGCTTTATTAATAAATTTCATGTACCGATAGTAAAAAGCCCCTGCCCTGCTGATGGACATACCAAAAGGGAATATGTGAAAGAACTCCTTAAAAAGCTGAATCAGGAAAATCCTGGTGTAAAAGAAAGAATGTTTACCGCAATCCAGAACGGTAATATGGAAGGCTGGCGCAATTATTATGGAAAACAGTAAGAACTATCATGACGAGCAAAACAATCTCAATACCTTAAAAATGCGGGAAGTGGTTTCCACACTGCCTTCTTTTAGTAAGCAGTTTTTTAGAGGGATACAGGAATATACCTCATCCCGTACCAGGCTTGCATATGCTTATGACCTCAGGGTATTTTTTGAGTTTATACACAGCAACAACAGCGCCTGTGCAAAGATGGACATTGTCGATTTTCCAATATCAATTTTAGATCAGATTGCCAGGGAAGATATTGAAGAATATCTTGATTATATCACTTATTATATAAAGGATGGTAAAGAATACTCAAATAATGAAAGAGGGAAAAAAAGAAAACTCTCTGCACTGAAAAGCTTTTATAATTATTACTTTTGTGCTGAGCTTATAAAGACCAATCCGGCAGCACTTGTTCCTCTTCCTAAGCAGCATGAAAAAGAAATTATCCGTCTCGATGCAGATGAGGTTGCTATTTTGCTTGATCAGGTGGAAGAAGGAGAAAACTTAACCAAAAATCAGTTGAAATACCACAATAAGACTAAGCTACGGGATATTGCGCTCCTTACGCTTTTGTTAGGGACAGGAATCCGAGTTTCTGAATGTGTTGGTCTGGATATCAACGATGTTGATTTTAAAAACAATGGAATTAAAATCCGAAGAAAAGGCGGATATGAGACAATTGTATATTTTAGCGAAGAAGTCGCTGATGCGCTCAGTGATTATCTTGAAAAAAGGTATCATATAATTCCTTTAGAGGGACATGAAAATGCGCTCTTTCTATCCATCCAAAATCGAAGAATCACCGTTCGTGCAGTAGAAAATCTGGTAAAAAAATATGCGTCCCATGTAACAGGACTTAAGAAAATCACGCCGCATAAGCTTCGCAGCACTTATGGAACGGCACTCTATCGAGAAACGGGTGATATTTATCTAGTTGCCGATGTTCTGGGGCATAAGGATGTCAACACCACAAGAAAACACTATGCGGCTCTTGAAGATAACAGGCGCAGGATGGCGGCTAAAGCGGTGCACCTTCGCGAAAAATGATGTAATATCAACTTACAAATTCCGTACTGTAATAAGGTAGGATCAGATGCTGACCTGCTATAATCTTGTCATCTGAAAGTGAATTGATGCAGATGACTTCATTAATATAGTCATCATAGCTGCCATAGTACTGCTCTTCTCCATATTGGCAGGCGTAATTCCAGAGGGTGTCTCCGTCTTGTACCACGATGCTTTTATAATATTTATATAATATTTCCTTATCACTTCCCTGTGCCTTAGTTTTAAAGCTGAAGAACAGGGAAGAAAAAGTTACTACCAATAAAAATGTGAAGATACATATTATAAAACGTTGTCTGAGCTCTCTTCTTCTCTTGATTCGATTATTTCTTATCCTGCGTTCGCTTGTTTTGGCATTCATCATTGATTTCTCCTAAATCAGAACATGTGTTGCAAACATTTGTTCTTATAGGTGCATTATATCGAACAAATATTCTAATGTCAATAGATTTTAGCAAAAAATACGAACAAATATTTGGAATATATGTTTGTGTTTTCAACCTTTGTGTGATATAATTTTTTTAATATCACACAGTAGCCTATTGAAAACATGCTACATGAAACACAGGAACTGCATTTAAGGAAGGGGTATTTTTATGGGATATGGAAAAATCAGCAGCAAACAACAGGAAATTTTAGATTATATTAAAGAAGAAATATTAAAGAGAGGTTATCCGCCTGCAGTTCGGGAAATCTGCGAAGCTGTGCATCTAAAATCTACCTCTTCTGTTCATTCCCATTTAGAAACACTTGAAAAGAATGGGTATATTCGAAGAGATCCAACCAAACCTAGGGCAATAGAGATTTGCGACGATAGTTTTCAGATGGTCCGAACGGAAATGGTCAGTCTGCCTGTAATCGGGCATGTGGCTGCTGGTGAACCGATTCTTGCGGAAGCAAATATTGAAAGCTATTTTCCGGTTCCGGCGGAATTTGTTCCTCACGGAGAATCATTCATCTTAAATGTAAAAGGGGATTCCATGATTAATGCTGGTATCCTTAACGGTGATCAAGTTTTTGTTAATTCCTGCAGTACGGCTAGAAATGGAGAGATGGTGGTTGCACTGATTGATGACTCTGCTACGGTTAAGACTTTTTATAAGGAAGACGGGCATATCCGGCTACAACCAGAAAATGACACGATGGATCCCATTATTGTAGATAATTGCCAGATTTTAGGAAAAGTTTTTGGCGTGTTCAGAATCTTTCGTTGAATATAAGAACCGGGTAGGAGAAAGGCGATATCTTTACCTATCTTCTGCCCGGCTTAATTTCTACTTTAAATTTTTGTACCGCTTATTTGAAACGGACATCAATGTAGGATATAATTTCTTCTACGCATCGGTCATATCCTAATTTTGAGCTGTCTAAACACAAATCATAATTTCTGGCATCTGTCCACTCTCTTCCCGTGTAATGCTTGTAGTAATCTGCTCTGTGTTTATCTGTCTTTAAGATAAATTTTTCCAATTCTTTGGACGGCATACAGTGCTTTTTGGCAGCCTGTTCCATACAATATTCATGCGGTGCGTGGATAAAGACGCTGAGCACATTATCATAATCCTTTAGGATAAAGTCAGCACAGCGCCCTACAATTACGCATGATTCCTCAAGGGCGAGTTGCTTAATGATTTTCGCCTGATAATTGAATAGATTCTGGGTAGACACGAAATCATCGCTCTCTGGGGGAATCAGCTCTCCATGATAGACACTATGTGCAACCTTAAAGAGTTTTGTGCTCTTCAATTTCTCATCTGCATTGGCAAAAAGCGCTTCATTGATTCCACTGTCTTCCGAGGCAAGCTTCATAAGTTCCTTGTCGTAAAAATGGATCCCCATCTTTTCTGCAAGCATTTTTCCTATGGTACGACCTCCGCTTCCATATTCTCTTGCAATCGTAATAACAATCTTTTCCTTCATTTAAACACACCCCCATGATTTTATTCGCCCAGATAAGCCTTCTTGATGGAATCATTATTGAGCAGATCGTCTGCGTTTCCGCTGAGAACAATTTTGCCCGTTTCAAGTACGTAAGCACGGTCTGAAATGGAAAGCGCTTTTTTGGCATTTTGCTCTACCAAAAGAACAGTGGTTCCACCAGCGCTTACCTCCTTAATGATATCAAAAATTTCATTCACAAAAATAGGGGAAAGCCCCATGGACGGTTCGTCCATTAAAATAATGCGTGGATGGGACATAAGCGCCCTTCCCATGGCAAGCATCTGTTGTTCGCCTCCACTTAATGTACCAGCAAGCTGGTTTTGCCTCTCTTCCAGCCTTGGGAAACGTTTGTAGACTGTTTTTAAGGTTTCCTCAATCTCGTTTTTATCCTTCCGCGTATAAGCACCCATTTTCAGATTCTGAAGAACGGAAAGATTAGCAAACACCCGTCTTCCCTCCGGTACATGCGCCATCCCCATCGATACGATTTTATGTGCAGGCACTTTCGTGATGTCTTTTCCGTCAAAAGAAACTTTTCCCTGTTTTGCTTCCAGAAGTCCAGTTATCGTGTGCAGAATAGTAGTTTTTCCGGCGCCGTTTGCACCGATTAGTGCAATGACCTCTCCTTCATTGACTTCAAAGGAAATTCCCTTGATTGCCTGAATCATTCCATAATATACTTCCAAATCCTTTATTTCAAGCATTGCCATAGCTTCATTTCCTCCATGCTCTATAATCGCCTTATTCGCCAAGATATGCCGTAATGACCTGAGGGTCGTTGAGAACTGCGCTTGTCGGTCCCTGCGCCAGTATACGACCAAAATTCAGCACTGTAAGTTCCTCACAAATGCCTGAAACCAGCTTCATATCGTGTTCGATTAAGAGAATCGTCATATCAAAATTGTCTCTTACAAAACGGATGGTATCCATAAGTTCCATTGTTTCATTGGGATTCATGCCTGCAGCCGGTTCATCCAGCAAAAGAAGTTTTGGTTCTGTTGCCAGTGCCCTTGCGATTTCAAGCTTGCGTTGTTTTCCGTAAGGAAGATTCGCCGCCAAATAATCAGCCTCTCCGTCCAGTTCAAAAACATGCAATAATTCCATTGCCTTTTGGGTCATTGCTTTTTCCTGCTTAAAGTAATTGGGCATCCTTAAAATACCTTCAATGGTAGAATATTTATAATGGTTGTGAAGTCCCACCTTTACATTATCGATTACACTTAACTCTTTGAACAGCCGGATATTTTGAAAGGTCCTGGCAATACCGGCTCTATTGATATCTATGGTTTTTAGACCCGTAATATTCGTGTCATCCAGAGTGATTACACCCTCACTTGGCTTATAAACACCTGTCAAGAGGTTAAATACCGTTGTTTTACCTGCTCCGTTTGGTCCAATCAGACCATAGAGCTGTCCTTTTTTGATGGATACCTCGAAATCATCCACTGCACGAAGTCCGCCGAAGGAAATGCCTAAATTTTTAACTTTCAATAATGCTGCCATTTTACTGCACCTCCTTGTTCTTTCTCAATAATCTTTTTAAAGAATATTTTTCCCTTAAGTGGATAAATCTTGGACTCCAGTTAAACAGCATCATTACAATCAGAATGATGGAGTATATGAGCATACGATAGTTGCTGAGCCCCCTAAGGAGTTCAGGAAGCAAGGTTAATATAACGGCAGAAATAATAGAACCTCTTATATTTCCGATACCGCCTAATACTACAAACACAAGAATCATAATGGACATATTATAACCAAAGTTCTTTGGGGTCGCCATAAGACTGCTCAGATTATGGGCATATAATACACCTGCCACGCCTGCCAATGCCGCAGAAATGGAGAACGCCATCAATTTGTACTTTGTGATATTGATTCCTACAGACTCAGATGCAATCAGATTGTCACGGATAGACATGATTGCACGTCCGTCCCTTGAATGAATCAAATTGAGTACAATAATCAATGTAAGAATAATTAAAATAATACCCATGGTAAAAGTCGCATCCTTAGGCGTACCTGTAATGCCCTGGGCGCCGTTGATGATGACCGTTCCGCCCTCTTCAAGCCCAAGTGACAGGGAATCTTTTAGGGAAAAGTGGAAGCCGTTGCTGTCCTTTCCTATATAAAGTACATTAATGATATTTTTGATGATCTCACCAAATGCAAGGGTAACAATAGCAAGATAATCACCTCGTAGTCTTAAAACAGGCATACCAATTAAAAAGCCAATGATACCAGCTGATACGGCGCCAATTAAAATAGCAATGATAAAACGCAACAAATCTATGGTAATCAAATCCTGCATGCATTTTGAAAAGAAAGCACCTGTAAAAGCGCCTACGCACATAAAGCCTGCATGTCCAAGGCTGAGTTCACCAAGAATACCTACGGTCAGATTCAGTGATACTGCAAGGATAACATAGACACATAAAGGCACCAGAAGCCCCTGCATCAGGCTGGAAACATTTCCTGTGCCAATCAGCATCTGCATAATGAGATAAGCAAGGATAACCATGCCATAGGTAAGCAGATTGTCTTTTAATGATTTACTTACTTTAAACTTTTTCATAGTGATATCCTCCCTATACCTTTTCCTGAATCTTCTTGCCCAGAATACCTGTAGGTTTTACAAGAAGGACGATAATTAGAACCATGAACACAATCGCATCTGCCATCTGAGATGAGATATAAGCTTTGCTTAAAATCTCGATAATGCCAAGCACGATGCCTCCGATAAGCGCACCCGGAATAGATCCGATTCCTCCAAAAACGGCAGCAACGAACGCCTTAATGCCGGGCATGGAGCCAGTATACGGTGTAAGGGACGGATATGCGGAGCAAAGGAGCATGCCTGCGATTGCTGCAAGCGCCGATCCAATTGCAAAGGTAAGCGATATGGTAGCATTTACATTGATTCCCATAAGCTGTGCTGCACCTTTATCCTCAGAAACGGCAAGCATAGCCTGTCCTGCTTTCGTCTTATTGATGAAAAGGGTAAGCCCAATCATGATAACGATGCAGGAGATAATGGTCACAATCGTCTCTCCTGAGATGATAATCTGTCCTTCGGCAAATTTGATTGCAGGAATCGTGACAACTGAGGTAAATGCCTTTGTGTTGGCGCCGAAAATAAGAAGCGCAACATTCTGAAGGAAATAACTGACGCCGATTGCCGTAATCAGAACTGCTAGGGAAGACGCCGCCCCTCTTAACGGTCTGTATGCAATATATTCAATCGTGATACCAAGCAGGGTACACAATACCACTGACAGGATAATGCCTGCCGCCGTAGGCAGTCCCTGCATGCTGACTGCAAAGAACACTGTAAAGCTGCCCACCATAATAACGTCGCCGTGGGCAAAATTCAGCATCTTGGCAATACCATATACCATCGTATAACCTAAGGCTATGATTGCATATACACTTCCTAAACTGATTCCGTTAATTAAATAGGATATAAAACTCATACGATCACCTCGGTAAAAAATATATTAATTAAGTATAGCAGATGTTACGGTCTGCTGGCAAGTTTTGCGTCAAATTCCTGTTTATAAAACAGAGAGGACTGCCACTTGCAGCCCTCTCTGGCTATCGACACTTTTTCACGATATCCATTACTGAATCAAGGAATAGTTGCCGTTTACAATTTCCATAGCCTTAGGAGCTTTGTTAACAGCACCGTCAGTATCCCAGGACATTGCCTCGCCTGTAAGACCGTCAACAGTGATTTCTCCCATAGCGCCTTTGAGCTTTTCGCAGAGATCAGAAACGCTGTCAGAAGGTGCAGCGCCGCTCTTCTCGATTGCAGCCTTTAAGATATAGACAGCATCATAAGCGTCAGCAGCAAACTGATTCGGTGTGTCACCGTAAGCAGCTACATATGCGCTTACAAAAGACTGGGTTGCTTCATCTTCTGCATCTGCAGCAAACGGAGTTAAGAGCATAACGCCCTCTGCCAATGCCGTGTCAAAGTTTTCTACGTTAAGGATACCGTCAAGACCATCGCATCCAAAGAATTTAGGTGCAAAATCCATAGCGTTTGCCTGTGTTAAAATCAAAGATGCCTCTGTGTAGTAAATAGGCAGGAATACAAGTTCTGCACCTGCATCTTTTGCTTTTTGAAGCTGTACAGAGAAGTCTGTCTTGTTATCAGCTGTAAAAGCTTCTGCTGATACAATTTCAAAAGACTGATTTGCGGCTTCCTGTACAAATTTTTCATAAATACCTGAAGAATACACATCAGAACTGTCATAAATAACAGCAACTTTCTGTGCAACTGCATTTTCACCAATATACTGAGCAGCTCCCACACCCTGGTTAGGATCTGTGAAGCATACCTGATATACATTATCATTGTTGTTAATGATATCTACAGAAGAACCTGAAGGTGTAATCTGGAACAGGTTATCATTTGCAGATTCAGCTGCAACTGCAATACAGCATCCGCTTGTGGTAGTACCTACCAGCATCTGCATGCCCCAGTCCTTTAAGGTGTTGTATGCATTAACAGATTTTTCGTTGTCGCATTCATCATCCTGGAAGTTATATTCAATGAGTGTTCCGTTGATTCCTCCTGCCTCATTGATTTCCTTGATTGCAAGGTCAGCGCCGTTCTGTACAGCAAGCCCATAAACTGCAGCGCTGCCTGTAGAAGGACCGATTGCACCAATCTTGAAAACTTCACCGTCAGCAGCCTGTGCAGGAGCGTCCTCTTCTGCTGCTGAAGCGTCGCCTGCTGTTTCTGTACCAGCAGCATTATCTGTGGTTCCTGCCTGTGCTGAGTCGTTTGAATTGCTGCATCCGACAAGTGCGATCATTGCCGCAACAAGCAAAAGGCTCATTACTTTTTTGAATTTCTTCATAATCATTCCTCCTCAAAAATTTATTTCATGTGCAATAATACCTTAAATGCGTGTAATTGTCAACTTTTTCAAAGTATATAATTCATTTTCACGGAAAGAATAAAATGGAACGTCTGTATTTTAGACTTCAAAAAAATCATGGAGGTGTGCAAAATGAACAATAAATATCTTGACTGTATCGCCCTTACCATTGCAATCATAGGTGCGGTAAACTGGGGATTACTGGGATTTTTTAACTTTGACCTTGTGGCATTTATCTTTGGAAATATGTCGTGGATATCTAGGGTCATCTATGCACTTGTCGGCATCTGCGGTTTATATTTGATCACTTTTTATATGTATGCCGGCGGCACTGCACAGACCAGAGATTCATGAGCCCCGCTTTGATGTAGACACTTTATAAAAAGGAATCAGATTTAACATCTTTTCGTTTAAATCTGATTCCTTTTATACATTTTTATAAATTTTCCGGCAATACAACCTTTCCATCACGCCAGATTCTCTCCAAATCGTAAAAAAGCCTATTCTCCTTGTCAAAAATATGAACAATTATATCCCCAAAGTCAAGAAGCACCCAGTTTGCATTGTGGTATCCTTCTTTCTGTTGAAGCAGATATCCTGCCCGTTCCAGTTTTTCTTCCACCTCGTCGGAAAGCGCTTGGATTTGGCTTCTGTTATTTCCGTTTGCGATGATAAAGTAATCGGCAATGACAGAAACCTCACTGATATCGATCACTCGTATCTCTTCGGCTTTTTTCTCTTCCAGTGCATAGATGGCTGCCTTTGCCATTTCTTTTATTTTTTCTGCTGATAAATCTGCCATGTCATATCTCCTGTTCTTTATGTGTATGGTTTCTATTTATATAGTAATCGTAAGTCTGCTGCGTTGCGGGATCCACAGGACTGTCAATGTTCCTTAAATACAAAAGCGTATCCTGAAGAATTTTTATAAGCGCCTCATCAAGATCCTTAAAGGCCAGCCTGCGTACCTCATTCAGATTAGGTGCATGTTTTCTTCCGGGTTCAATATAATCTGCAATATAAATTATCTTTTCAAGCAAAGACATACCCGGTCTTCCGGTGGTATGATTCAATACCGCATTTAATATATCTGTATCATGAATGTGGAATTGTTTTCTGGCAATATAACAGCCCACCTTTGCGTGCAGCAGAAAAGGATTTTGTTTCTCTATATTGTTAATCTCTATGTTCTGCTTCTTACAGATGGCTATCTTTTTCTCATTATCCATGCATTTTGCACAGTCATGCAAAAGTCCGGCTATTCGCGCTTTGTCTATATCTGCCTGGTGGCACATGGCAAGAGCGCATGCTGTATAAGAGACTCCCAAAGTATGCTCGAAACGTTTATGATCTAAGTCCTTTTCCAGTTTTTTTCTGATTTCCTTTACATCGACAGTTTCCATACATGTTCTCCTGGCTACTGATACAGTCTGTTCGTTTCAATATATTCATATACCTTATTTGGAAGCATATACCGTACAGACTTTCCTTCTTTGAGCCGTTTCCTTATTTCTGAAGAAGATAAATCCATATATCTTGCAGGCAGTATTCTGATATCTGCCTGGTATTCGTAAATTAGATGAGATGCGATCTTTTCAAGCCGCATTTCTGTTCCGGTGCCACGTACCGCAGCAGCCACAATACAATTTTGTAAAATGTAATCAGGATTCTTCCAACTCTCCAATGTGAGCAGATTATCAGCGCCCAAAATCAGATAATATTCGACATCCATATTCTGGCTTTTTAGTTCTGTAAGCGTATCACAGGTATAGCTTGCCCCTTCTCTGTTGATTTCCATGTAGGATAAATGAAAATACGGATTTTTTTCAATGGCCAGGGCAATCAGATGTGCCCTTACAGCGCTGTCTAGTATGCCAGAGGAATCTTTCATATAAGAATTTCCGCTGGGAATAAAAAGAACCTCATCAAGTGCTAAAGCTTCTCTTGCCTGTTCTGCTAAAAGAAGATGCCCAACATGGATTGGATTGAAGGTTCCACCCATAATACCGATTTTTTTTCCCATAATATCACTACTCCATCTTTTCTATCCTGTGGGATTTTCCCATTAAGGAAGTTCTATCTTTTTATGGTCTTTGCTTTCTTTATATAAGACAATTTTTTTACCGATAATTTGTACCACTTGTGCGCCTGTTCTATCAGCAAGCATTTCAGCCATTTGCTTTGGGTCTTCCATGCAATTTTTTAAAACTGCCAGTTTGACCAATTCCCTGGTGTTGAAGGTTTCCCTTACCGCCTGCGTGACCTCTGGCGTAAGCCCACCCTTTCCAATCTGGAATACAGGCTCTATATTCATCGCTAATCCTTTTAAATATGCACGTTGTTTACTTGTCATAAGTGCCTCCTATTTATAATAGTCAAAAGATAATCCGTACATTCTCACAGTATCTCCTTCCTGTATGCCAAGCGCTTCTAATTCATCCAAAATGCCGTTTTCCTTTAGGAAATTCTGGAAAAACGTAAATCCTTTTTCGGATTCCAGATTCGTATATCCTAACATTTTTTCGATTCGCGGTCCTTCTATCACATACTCTTCTTTCTGCTCGTCATAGACTACGGTATAGGGATCGTCCGAAGTAGAAATCATACATTCAGGGAAATATTCCTGTTCAAAAATAATCGGTCTATCATCAATTTGATCCAGCATGTTTCTCACATGATAGAGGAGTTCCCGGATACCTTTTCCACTGATGGCGGAAATCGGATATACTTTGATTCCTTTTGGTTCAAATTCTTCTTTCAGCTTCTTTACTGGATCTTCATTTTCTTCTCCGTCAAAAATCATATCCGTCTTATTTGCAGCAATGACTTGGGGACGCAGTGCGATATCCGGATTGTAAGCTTCCAGTTCCTTGTTGATGGCATAGATATCGTCGATGGGATCGCGCCCTTCCGTTCCGGCGACATCCACGATATGGATGATGACCTTGGTTCTTTCTATGTGGCGCAGAAATTCAAAGCCAAGCCCGACGCCGTCGGATGCCCCTTCAATCAGTCCGGGGATATCTGCAATGACGAACCCTTTTGCATCCTGCAGATCCACCACGCCCAAATGAGGATTTAAAGTGGTGAAATGATAGTTTGCAATTTTAGGTCTTGCATTGGAGACTTGCGTAAGGAAGGTGGATTTACCTACATTAGGAAAACCTACCAATCCCACATCGGCAATGACCTTAAGCTCCAGGAGAAGTTCCAGTTCCCTTGATGGCTGCCCCGGCTGGGCGTATTTGGGCGCCTGCATGGTACTGGTTGCATAGTGCTGGTTTCCATTGCCGCCCCGTCCGCCGGCAATAAGCACAAAACGCCTGTTTGTGCCGGACATATCCGTGATGACCTTTCCACTTTCTGCTTCCTTGATTACAGTCCCTTCTGGTACCTTTAGGACTAAGTCCTCTCCGTTTTTTCCGCGGCAATTGCGTTTGCTGCCGTTTTCACCGTCCTGGGCACGGTATTTGCGCACGTGGCGGTAATCGGTAAGGGTGTTTGAACCATCGTCGATTTCAAGGATAATGCTTCCGCCGTTTCCACCGTCGCCTCCGTCCGGTCCGCCGTTAGGCACATATTTCTCCCGGCGGAAGGAAACGTGACCGTCGCCGCCCTTTCCGCTTTTCACATAGATTCTTGCTCTGTCTGCAAACATCTCATTTCCCTTTCCGTTTAAAAAAGGCTTCAAACATATTTTGTGTTTGAAGCCTGGCAAATTCGTACTATTTTTCTACAGGATATACGGAAGCCTGCTTTTTGTCTCTTCCTTTTCTTTCGAATCTAAGTACACCGTCAACTAATGCGAACAAGGTATCATCGCCGCCGCGTCCCACATTGATGCCGGGATGAATCTTTGTTCCGCGTTGTCTGTATAGAATATTTCCTGCTTTAACGAACTGTCCATCAGCTCTCTTCGCACCCAATCTCTTGGATTCAGAATCTCTGCCGTTCTTGGTAGAACCAACACCCTTTTTATGAGCGAAAAATTGAAGGTTCAGCTTTAACATGATTTACACCTCCTTAAATTTGAGTTTCAAATACTGTCTGCCGTACTGTGATACGACGTTTTTTAATCCAAGTATCATGGCGTCAAGAAGAAGGTTTGCACCTGCGCTTAAGGGTCCTTCCAACCGGCAGTTTATGAAACCGTCCTCTTCGCTGCTTGCCACTTCCATCTCGGTGTCCGTCAACTCTTCGAGCGAATTGATGGTATTGATCACCAGCATGGAAACCGCGGCACAGACGATATCGCTTCCCGCATCTGCATAGCCTGCATGTCCCTGGCAGGTTACTTCTTTATATTCCCCATTTTTGGATTTTATAATCGTAATGCTAGTCATACTTTTTAAGCGTTGATTTTTTCAATCTTAACCTGTGTGTATGCTTGTCTGTGACCATTTTTCTTATGATAACCGGTTTTTCTCTTGTACTTGTAAACGATGACCTTGCGGTATCTGCCCTGTTCCATAACAGTTGCAGTTACGTTTGCATTCGCTACATCTCCGGCAACCTTAAGCTCCTTATCGCTGACGGCGATAACCTGGTCGAATGTCACAGTAGCTCCGGGCTCAACATCAAGCTTTTCAACCTTGATCACATCACCTTCGGAAACTTTATACTGTTTTCCACCTGTTGCAATGATTGCGTACATATGGCACCTCCTTATACTAATCGGTCCAGACCGATATCAGATAAACTTTTTATCAGCCAAAACGGATTTTACTCGCTAACTTCGGCGACGCTTTGGGCACACTTTTGCCTCGTTATGCGGCATACTCATAAAATATAACATTCCCACTGCTTTCTGTCAAGCATTTTTTATGATATGTTCCCACCTGAATGTATGGTCCATAATGCTGCAAACCAAACTGCAAGAAGCCCCAAAAAGCTGAAATATTTCACTCTTTTGTACACCTGTCCCATCTTCTCCTTAAGGCAATATTTGTCACTTTCAGTATTATACATGACAGATGCATCAAAGTTGCATCATATACCCTTAAATCAAATCGTCTAATGAAAAGAAATCGGAAAGGGGGCGGCTTTGTTTTTTGCGGGTGATTTCCACGATTCCCAGCGCGGTCATATCCACCAGCCGGGTTCCGGACTTATCTTCTTTTAAATAGCCGTCTAATATTTTAAGAAGCGTCTGGTTATCTTCCTCGGTGTCCATATTGATGAAATCCACCATAATCATGCCGGAATAATTCCGGAGGCGCAGCTGCCGTGCCACTTCCTTTGCCGCTTCAAGATTCACTTTCAGGTAGTATTCCCGGCTTTTTTTGCCTTTGCTTACGGTCTTTCCTGAATTGACATCGATAACTACCATAGCTTCTGTGGGCTCTATGACCAGATAACCTCCGCAGGGCAGCCACACCTTCCTGCCCAGCACTTCTTTCAGGTGCGTCTTCAGGCTATAGAGTTTTGCTAAAGCAAGCAGTTCATCCTGATAAAACCGGACGTCCCTGTCCGTCAAGACGCTCTTTAGTATTTCATACACTTGGGCATCGTCCGTTTCGATTTCTTCATAGGAAGAAAGAGGGATATTTTTAATCCTGCTTATAACTTCCGTTTCCCTGCGATGGAAGCAAGTGTAGCAGGTTCTGTGCTGATAGGTGGCATGCAATGTGCGGAAAATAGCAATAAAAGACTTCATTTCCTCAAAAAGAGGGGTAAAGTCCTGCAGGTTTTCGGCGTTGGTGCGGATGGTGAAGGAATATTCCTTCCTTCCGTCCAGATTCCACTGACCTAACGCATCTTTTATCTGCTGTTTTTTTTCTGTGCTCAATTTCCGGGAATAAGAAATACCATGTCCCCAATAATTGCACACACAGTACTGACCGGTCAAGGACAAATCGAGGGAGGCGGAAGGCAGCTTTGTTTTCAGCGCTTCCCCTGCAATTTGGACCACCACCTCATCCTCTTGGTGCAGCACATCTCCTTCCGTCCAAGTTCTGTTTCCTGCCAGCACATTCTTTGCATCCCCAAAAGACAGATATACCATCTGCTTCCCGTCAATGGAGAGGAATGCCCCGTTCATGCCGGGAACCACATCCTTTACTCTTGCAAGATAAATGTTTCCCAGAATGCCTTCTTGCCCGGGAAGGGATGCGGTTTCCATAAGGTAAGGTCTTTTTCCATCAAATAAGGTTATTAAAAGCCTGTCTTTTATTCTGGTGATCACCAATTTACCCATTTGCAATAAGCGGCATCAGACTGCCGTATTCCTCCCTTTTGTAGGTTTCCAGCCGGTGTACCCTGAAAGGAAATTCCGGCAAAGTTATATTTAGCGTCTCAAAAAAGGTTTCTAGCACGAAGCCGGGCTTTAGATTGCTTCCGCTGCCGGCATCTAGCAGCATATAAACGCTGCTGTCCCTGGTTTCCAGCTGATAGATACCTGCTTTTAAATCAAGCTCCTTCTCCCCTTTTTTGGTCTTCTTCGTCACTGCAATCTGATCCTGCCGGTAAAAGGCATCCAGCTTGTCCTTCCAGTCCGGTGGGAGGATAAGACGGTCGCTGAAAGATACCAGATAATCAGCGGCGGCAACACTTGCCATGGCATTTTTTTCTTTTTCATCCAGAATCTTTGCATCCAAAATACGGATACCATCCACCATCACCTCATTCAGCCGCGCGGTCAACGCTTCTATGCTGTCAAGGGAGTTTAACTCCACGTCAAAATATTCCCCGCTGCTGGTGTGTCCCACAGATAAAGGCGCCGCAAAAGACATGATCTGGTGAGGGGAAAAGCCCGAGGAATAGGCAATGTCGATTTCCGCTCTCCGGATTGCCTTCTGAAAATAACGCATCACATCCAGATGACCGATAAATTTAACAGGTCCTTCTTT
>BLLW01000003.1 GCA_011959285.1 Lachnospiraceae bacterium
ACCAGAGGGTGACAAATATTAGGCAGGTGGCGGCGTATGATAATAGTGGGGGTGGTAGTAAAAGTAAAATTGGGGATTTTACTAACCTTGAAGGGAGCACGGTTGATGATATACTAGATAGAATTCCTGATGAAGCCACTTTAAGAGAATTATATCCAGTTGAAGGAGGAGCAACTGAGGGATTTGAATTTAAATGGGTACAGGATGGGCAAACATATCGAGTGCGAGTACATAATGCGGATCCAGAAGCTCCGGCAGGTTCGAATGCTGCTAATGGCTGGATACTTAGGATTCAGAGGGGAACGCAATATTATGATTATACAATTAATGAATTTCAACCAGCGAGATTTACAAATCCTAAGGGTCCATTTTTTGATGAGAGTATTATGAATAATACACATATACCTATTTTAGATCCATATGCGAAATAATTGTATCTAGGAGGCGAAGACAGTTGATGGAGTTAAACGATGTGGAAAAATTAAAAAAATATGAAACTGAAAATGATTTGGTTAAAGTAGTACAAGAAATTGATGACAAAATAGTTTTTCGGGGGTACAGTAAGGAACAGGTTTTGTATTTAGTAAATGAAATAATCAAAATAGATTTGCTTGCTGTAAAATATGAAACAAGAGAAGAGATTTTACATTTATTATGCGATGCCTTATCGTATCATGATATTTCCAATTGTGTAAATTGGGCAAGGATTGTCGATATTAAGGATAAGTTAGAGGATGACTTAAAAGAGTATGTTGAAGAATTTATAGAAAATGAAGTAATGTAGCATGACCGTGAATTTTGTCAATGCATTTTTCTTGATTATGCTGAAAAGTCCATGTTATACTGGCACGCACTAGGGGATAAGGAGGGAAATATTTCTCCTGAATATTTACAAAAACATAGTACTGGCGGTATTTCATAATCCGGAATGGTTTATGGATTACCGTCGATTTTCTGTTACCTTAAATCAGCCAGTTGTATCAGTAGGAAAAACAGTACTGCATTGCCATGCGAAACATCACCATGGTGTAGGCAGCATTCTGGGCATGGATGGCTTCTGTCCACTGCCTCATGGTATCCTTTTGTTCCTTTGACAGGTCAAGGCGTTCAAACCTGTTGCATAGTTCGGCTTCTTTTCTCGAGGATTTCAGATAGTATTCATTCTGCTTGTCGGTAGGAAATATGTTCATTAATGCCGATGCGATGATCGCACTGACCGGAACGGCGGGATATACGACGACCTTCTCCAATATGGCAGTGAAAGCAAGTGATGCACTGGAAGGGGGAACAAATGTGATGGAAAATATGGTGGGGAGGAAGGTCATCAAAAGATAGCGGAAGCGTCCCAGATGGGTGGCAAGTCCATCATATATTACCGCTAGATGATAGTGGGACGAATTCTTTCGATAATTTAGTTCTCATACAGAATGAGCCATATCACAAAGTTATAACAAATTATCAAAACAGTGTAGCAAGGCAAATGGAAATCGGAGAGGTACAAGCAGTACAGTGGCCAATGCCTAATGGAAATATATATCCGGCACAACACTAGGAGGAAATGTAAATGTGGAAAGATAAATTGCAAGAAATAATTCAAGAGAAAAATTTATATGGAGAAAAAGTAAATATTGGAGCAACAGAATCAGAAATTGAGTTATTCCTTACGGAAACCAAAACGGAACTTAATGTGGATTTGCCTATTGATTATGTGAAAATATTAGAGTATGTAAATGGATTAGAATTTAATGGATTCATTTTATATGGAATTGATAAGGATCTGTTAAGTATGCAACCAAACCAAAGCATCAATGGATTAATTGAATATAATAAAATATGGTACGAAAATGAGTGGCAAAAAAAGTATATTTTTATAGGAGAAAGTAATATTAGTTGGTATGTTTATGATATGGTAGAGTGCCGATATTTGAAATTGGATAATCCTTCTGGACGGGAAAATGAAGTGTTTAGTAGTTTGGAGTGTATGGTAGAAAAATTACTAAGTGACGCACTGGCATAGAATTATAATGTGTATGAGTTCATAGACCTTGACAAACGATAGAAATTTGAATAAAATAATCATGGAAACCAAGAAACAAAGAATATTATTTCTTTGAATTGTATATGATAGAGGAGAATATAGTAATGCCGGCAACAATGACGAAAGGTAGAGTTCCTATGGAAATGAAAAGAGTGAGCATTTCTGCGAAGCGGCAGATTACCATCCCACAGAAATTTTTTACCATGCTAGGATTTGATACAGAGGCAGAATGTACCGTGCGCGGAAATGAACTGGTTATTCGTCCTGCCAGAACCAATACGGGAGGAGAATTTGCGGAGCAGATTTTGGCGGACTTGATTGCTAGGGGATACAACGGTAATGAGCTTTTGGAGCGTTTTAAAAAAGCGCAGGGGCAAGTACGCCCAGCTGTAGAAGCAATGCTTGTGGACGCAGAGCAGGCTGCATCTTCAGAAACTGGTCATATATCTTATGAAGATGTTTTTGGTACGGAGGATGAGGAATGACAGAGGTACGTTTTCTTCTGCCTGCGGCGAAATTCATCAAAAAACTGAAAGATAAGAAATTGAAGATGCTGTATCAAGAAGCGGTTGATAAGATAAAAGAGGATCATACAGTTGGGGAAGCCAAAACCGGAGATCTGTCAGGTGTGTTTGGGTATGATATTTACTATAATAAAACAAATTATGAGTTGGCATATACAGTAGAGTATCTGGAGGATAAGGTGATTGTTGTGATTATGGCCGGAACCAGAGAGAATTTTTATAATCAGCTGAAACAGTATATGAAAAGTATATAGGTTGTACTTCACAGTAAGGGGAGTGGGAAGAAAGATTGTATAGGAAAAATAGATTTTTCTGCATGGACAATACCAACGGCGAAAACATTAACTCAATGTTTCCGCCGTTGGCTTATTTTTATTTAGAAGTAAACCGCCCCGCTATTTTGTAAATGCATCGATAGAATCCTGATACAGAGCGATATATTCATCGATACCGGCGGCATCGAGTTTGTCTAAGTATTCCTGATACAGTTCGTCGGAGTAGAATCCGCCGCACATCTGTCCGTGGAACTCATCCGTGACGGCTGAGATGGCGGAGATCAGGGATTCGTTGCCGGAGGTATCCACGGTAAGTGCCATTGGAAGCGGTACGGGAAACGCCGTTTATAATGCCGATTCCAGCAAAGAGCTGGGAACGAAGATTTTTGACTCATCGGCGAACACGGATATCAGCGAAAAGCTGGAACTTGCCGGCGTCTATGATAGCAATCCTGACAGGATGAAATGGGCAGCGGAGCGAGGGTTTACCCTATATGAAAGTTTTGATGCTGTTTTGAAGGATGCATCGGTGGATATTGTTCTGGTGGCGACGCCTAACCATTTGCATAGGGAAATGTCCATCGCAGCAATGAGAGCCGGGAAGCATGTCCTGTGTGAAAAGCCGGTTATGAGAAGCAGCAGGGAGCTTGAGGAAGTTCTGGCGGTTTCCAAGGAAACAGGCTGTCTGTTTTACCCCAGGCAGAATAGGCGTTGGGACAGAGACTTCCGTATCATCAAGAAAATTTACGATGAAGAGTTGATTGGAGAGGTTTTTCGGATTGAAAGCCGCGTACAGGGATCCAGAGGAATCCCCGGCGACTGGAGAAAAGAAAAGGAATACGGCGGAGGCATGATGCTGGACTGGGGCGTGCACCTTCTGGACAGACTTCTCTTTATGATTTCCGATCCCATTGAAACGGTGAATTGCAGGCTTTCCTATATATTAAAGGAAGAGGTGGATGACGGGTTTACCATGCTGATTACTTTTGCCGGAGGAAAGAGTGCACTGGTGGAGGTGGGAACCTGTAACTTTGTTTCCCTGCCCCTCTGGTATGCTGCCGGGACTAAGGGAAGCGCCGTAATCGACAATTGGAGATGCGAGGGAAAAATGGTTCAGCTTGCCTCATGGGAAGATAAAGATACAACGCCAATCATGGCGGGGGCAGGACTTACGAAAACCATGGCGCCCCGGGACGAAAAATCACTGATCACGCAGCCGCTGCCGGATGTAGTTTATGACGATAATGAATTATACAGCAACGTGGTGGATGTAATCGAGGGAAAAGCGGACCAGATTGTGACAGGCGCCCATGCCCTTCGGGTCATGCGTCTGATGGAAGCAGCGATACGCTCTTCACAGTCGGGAGAAACGGTAAGATTTGAGGAATCAAAAGGACGGTAATGGGATGGCACGGAAAAGATATGCATTTGTAGGGACCTGGGAAGACTTTGGCGGTCATGGGGAAGGAATTTATGTCTTTGCCATAGATCCGGAAACGGGAAATATGAAAGAGACAGACCACCTTATGGGGTATAGGAATAACAGTATTTTGGCTGTGTCTGGGGATAAAAAGCGTCTGTATGCCACGATCGAAGATAAAAACTATCAGGATGTATGGGGTAATGGAGGAGGTGTGCTGGCGCTTTCCTTTGATGCAGAGAAGGGAAAACTTGCCATTTTAAACGAAAAATCAGCGCTGGGTGCATGTACAAGCTACATCAGCGCTGACCCGGAAGGGAAATGCGTTGTCATCACAAATCACGGATCGGGGCTTGACGTGGTCACGAAGGTGGTAAAGGACGGGCAGGGCAAGTATAAAACCGTTAAGGAATACGATGATTCCACACTGGTCATGTTCCGGCTGCTTGAGGATGGTACGCTGGGAGAAGTCACAGATCTGCATAAGTATGCCGGAAGAGGGGCGCTGGAAGTAAGAGGGCAGGTGTGTTCCCATCTTCATTCTGTGAACTTTGATCCTTCTGGGAAATGGATTCTGGCTTGCGATAAAGGGTGCGACTGCATTTATGTGTACCGTGTGGACAGGGAAAAAGGAACTTTGCAGGCAACATCCCACACGGTATTTAGTACCAGACCGGGAACGGCGCCTAGGCATCTTTCATTTCATCCCTTTTTGCCCTATTGTTTTGTGAATAATGAGACGGCAAGCACGGTGACAGCATACCGCTTTGATGCAGAGGAAGGCATGCTGGAGGAGGTCGACTATCAGCCGATGGTGGATATGGACCTGTCTGTAAAGGCGGAGCTGATAGGAGATACCTATGGATCGCCTGCGGATATTCACGTACACCCCAATGGGAAATTTGTATATTCCAGTCAGAGGAGCAGTTATCACACGAAGCAGGGGGCGGATGTCATTTCTGTATTTGCCGTAAATCTTGAAAATGGGCATTTGACAAGAATTGCGAACACCAAAATGGATGGACCCTGTCCAAGGGGATTTGCCATTGATCCTGAAGGCAGGTTTTTGTATGTAGGAAATCAATATCTGGACACCATCTGCCGGTACCGGATCGATGATGCGGCAGGGATACTGACAGACAAAGAAGTGGTTGCCCATGTGGCAACGCCAACTTGTATCCGCATTGTGGATATAGAAATCGAAGGAGGAACATATGGAATATAAAGCAGTACTGGAAGACCCAAAGGAATTAGAGCGTCTGGTTTACAGCGCACGTTCTTGCTGGGAGCAATTTTTGATTGTTGACGGAAGTTTAGAAAATGATACGTGGGGAAATACTGCTGCCGGATGTACGCTGGCAATCAGAACCTGCTGGTACCGTTCACTGGCGGTAACGCTGATCAGGCGTCTGGAGGTGAGAATTGACGGGGAATTGATTCCCCAGGAGGATATTTTCTTTCAGGTAGAAGACAACCCTCATGTGTATCGGCTTGATGAAATAGGACCAGAGCAGTCGGAGGAATACTGGTATCTCAACAAATATGGCTATCTTCACCTGAGAAAACCGGGCGGTCTTGCCAAAGGTCCTCACATGGTGGAAGTTTTCTTGGAAGTATTCGTCACATATCACAATTATCCAGATGCCACCTATCAGAAAAAGATATTGGTGGTGGAATAAAGGAGGAAATATGAATAAATTGCTCGATAGCAATTTATTCAATTAGGAATTTGTGCCGAAGCGTCACAAATTCTATGATGGCAGAACGAAATCTGACATTTCGCTCGCCTCCTTCGCGTAAAACGCTTCGGAATGGAGGAAAAATATGAAACTTTCTATTTCATTATATAGCTTTGCAAGGGAATATTTTGACAGGAAATATACATTAGAGCAGTGTATTGCCAAGGCAGCCGAAATCGGATATCAGGGAATTGAGATTATCGGACCGCAGATGATCGACAATTATCCCAATCCCACGGAAGAATTTTACGACAATTGGCATAGGTGGATGGAGACCTACCATGTGGAACCGGCATGTCTGGATGTTTTTAACGAATACATGGTGTTAAAGACCAGAAAAATGACGCAGGAAGAGCAGTGTGACCAGCTGCGCAGGGATATCCGCATTGCAAATAGGATGGGGATTCATGTGGTAAGAGTCATGAATCTGTATACACCAGAGCAGTTGGAAGCATGTATTCCGGATGCGGAAGCGTATGATGTGACGCTTTCATTGGAGGTACATGGTCCTAAGCTTTTAAATGATCCTTCCGTATTGAAATACTTGGAAATGATTGACCGAAATAAGACAAAGAGAGTCAGCATATGTCCTGATATCAGTGTATTTCAATACAGCGTGCCGCCGCGAATGCTCAAATACTATGTGGCAAAGGGGGCTAAAGTGGAGCTGGCAGAATACTGCAGAAAAGCTTATGAAGAAGGTGTGGATATCGACACGGCCATGGAGACCTGCCGGAAGATGGGGGGGACACCGCTTGATGTGCTTATGGTGAAAAACTGCTGCCAGGGCTCGAGGAGTGATTATAAGTATTTGGAGGAGTTTGGACCATATATTACGCATATTCATGCGAAATGCTTCGATGAGCTGACGGCAGAAGGAAAGGATCCTACCTTTGACTGTGAGCGGATTGCCGGCATTTTAAAGAAGATTGGATATGAAGGATACATATCGACGGAATGTGAAGCATTTCAGTATGAACCATGGCAGCTGGTCACAGAAGATCTGGTGAAACAGCACTGTGATATGTGGCGCCGGCTGGTTGGCTGAGCTATATGTACAGAAAATTGATGAAAAAAACACAGATAAGCGCTTTCCTTAAAAGGTTTCTGCCGTTATACGTTTCGCTGGTGCTCCAGCATATCGTTACGCTTGCTGTAAACCTTGCCGATAATATGATGTTGGGAGCATATAGCGAGATTTCCCTTTCAGGGGTGGCGGCGGTAAACCAGATTCAGTTTGTTCTTCAGCAGTTGACGGTAGCAATCGGGGAAGCGCTTGTGGTGATTTGCAGCCAGTACTGGGGAAAAGGTCTGGTAAAGCCCATGAAAAAAATTGCTGCGTCAGCGATGCAGACGGCATTGCTTTTTGCAATCGTCTTATTTGTGGGGGTCAGCATTTTCCCACAGCAGATAATGATGATTTTTACTAAGGATAAGGCAATTATTGCAGAAGGGATGGCTTATCTTAATATCATCCGCTTTACTTATTTCTTCTTTGTCATGACCCAGGTTCTGCTGGCGCTGTTAAGAAGCATGGCGGTGGTCAGGATTGCCCTATATCTCTCGGTCATAACATTTTTTGTCAACTGTGGGATTAATTATGTGTTGATTTATGGTCATTTAGGATTTCCCAGAATGGGAACGGCGGGGGCAGCTATCGGAACCCTCAGTGCCAGGGTGCTGGAACTGGCAGTACTCATTGGCTATATCTGCCGGAAAAACGGCGGATTAAAAATACGGGTCAGGGATTTTACGATCACAGAGCCGGCGCTTAGAAAAGACTATTTCAGGACGGCGATGCCCTTGATGGCAGCCCAAGGGCTCTGGGGGTTGAATACCATGCTCCAGACCGTTATCTTAGGACACATCGACAAGATTGCCATAGCGGCAAACAGCGTGGCTTCCAATATTTATCTGGTGGTGAAATCCGGTGCCATGGGCGCTTCCGGCGCAGCATCAGTGATGATTGGAAACGGTGTGGGGACAGGAGATTATGAGGCGGTCAAAAGGGATGCCGTAAAACTGCAGATTTTCTTTGTGTGTATCGGCGTTGTTTGCGGCATCATTTTATACGTCATCCGCCTGCCCATTCTTTCTGTGTATAATCTTTCGGAAAAGACTAGGGAAATGGCAAATTCTTTTCTGGTGGTCTTAAGCTTTATCATGGTGGGGATGTCCTATCAGATGGCAGCGGGAGGAGGGATTATCAGAGGCGGGGGTAACGCAACGTTTGTGGTGAAGATGGACCTTGTCTGTATATGGATGATTGTTATCCCGCTATCTCTTTTCATGGCATTTGTAGTACAGGCGCCGCCGGTTATCGTGGTGGTGTGTTTAAATGCGGATCAGATATTTAAGTGCATTCCGATTTTTATTAAGGTCAACAAGGGGACGTGGATAAAGAAATTGACGAATGTATAAGTAATTGTAATCATTGGGGCTGCTCTGTCATGGAGCAGCCTCTGGTGCGTATGAGGAAAACTTTAGTAGAGCATCAGTTACAGTTCAGACAGCAGGGAAGGCATTGTCCTTTCAGGGGAAATACGCTATAATTTTCCATAGCAGAAAATAAGGAAGTACTGCCATGCCCTTCCGGGTATGGCAGCATGTAACAGAGGGATAACGGATATGGGAAAAATCAACCGTGAGGATATGTTGGAACTGACAAGGCGCATGACTTTGAAGCGGAACTGCTTTGACAGGATTGCCGGGGCGCATCTGGATGAAGAGGAATTTGGGCAGATGTACCGGACGGATAAAAGCTATGCCATTTACTTTTTCCATGGCAGCTATGACGTCCCGCTGAAAGCCAGTCGGGGCAATATGGCACTCCCTTTCACCTGCATGATTGCCGGCTGGATTGTGGTCGCGGTTCTTTAACGGAAGCGATGCGGGGATGCGCAGGGTATCAATTACGGCTTGGAGCAGCTGCATATTGTAGTGGCGCTTAAGGGGAGTCTCGATATACTCAAACCCTAGTGTTCATGCGGAATAAAAAAAGAAAGACAACACGCTATAAGCATTGACAGAAGCGTCCCCATTGTATAAAATTAAGTACAATCTTATGTATTATGTATACACTGTGCGGAGGGATGTATGGAGCAGATTACGCGGAAGGCATATGCCAAAATCAATCTGGGATTGGACGTAATGAGGAGACGTCCTGATGGATATCACGAAGTGAAGATGATTATGCAGACAGTTGGAATTTATGATATCTTGACGTTCCAAAGGAAAGAACGGTGTGAGGGCATTCCCCAGATTACGATCAAGCTAGAGCAGGAAGATGTACTGGGAACGGCGCCTTTGAAAGAGGATATTCCCTGTGACGAAAGCAATCTGATTTACAAGGCGGCGGCACTTATCATGAAAACATATAATATTCAGGAAAGCGTAGAAATCACCCTTTGGAAAAATATTCCTGTAGCAGCAGGGATGGCTGGCGGAAGCACGGACGCAGCGGCAGTTTTTCACGGGTTGAATGAAATGTTTGCGCTCTCCATGAATTTTGAGACGATGAAGGAACTGGGCGTTTTGATTGGTGCGGACGTGCCTTATTGCATCATGGGGGGCACGGCGCTGTCTGAGGGCATAGGGGAAATCCTGACCCCTCTGCCTGCGCCGCCTCCGGCACATTTATTGATTGCCAAGCCGGATATTCATGTTTCCACCAAGTTTGTGTATGAAAATCTTCATGCCGACAGATTGCAGTTTCATCCGGATATTGACGGTATGATGGAGGCTTTAAAGGCTGGGAACCTTGTGGGAATTGCGCAGCGGATGGAAAATGTGCTTGAGACGGTGACCGTCAGGGAATATCCGGTTATTCGGCAGATTAAAGAAGAAATGAAAAGAAACGGAGCCCTGAACGCACTTATGAGCGGCAGTGGTCCTACCGTATTCGGAATATATGAGGATGGGGAAACGGCAAAGAAGGCATATGAAGCGGTGAAAGCACAACGGCTTGCCAGAGAAATCTTCGTCACGGATTTTGTCGTGCTTTGAGCGTGCATATCCCGACGGAATGCCTGACGGCAGACTTTTCGTAAAACGCTTCGGAATGGAGGTAAGGTGGAATAAATTGCTTGATAGCAATTTATTCCATCAAGAATTTGTGTCGAAGCGTCACAAATTCTGTGATGGCAGAGCGAAATCTGATATTTCGCTCGCCTCCTTCGCGTAAAACGCTTCGGAATGGAGGTAAAAATGGAAGAGCAATTGCAGGTGGACATGGATGAATTTCTGCCTCTTCGGGATGTAGTTTTTAATACTCTTCGGAAGGCAATCTTAACAGGTCAGTTAAAGCCCGGGGAACGTCTTATGGAGGTGCATCTTGCCAATAGTCTGGGGGTCAGCAGGACGCCGATCCGGGAGGCAATCAGAAAGCTGGAACTGGAAGGTCTGGTTATCATGATTCCACGTCGGGGCGCCGAGGTGGCACGGATTACGGAAAAAAGCCTAAAGGATGTACTGGAAGTCAGAAGGGCGCTGGATGTGCTCAGCGTGGAGCTCGCCTGTGACAGAATCACGGAGGAGGATATTGAACGATTGCTAAACGCCTGTCAGGATTTTGAGCAGGCGGCAAGGGGGAAAGATGCATCGGTGATTGCAAAAGCAGATGTGGATCTTCACGATATTATCGTGGAAGCTACCGGAAACCAGCGCCTACAGCAGCTGGTGAACAATTTGTCCGAGCAGATGTACCGCTATCGATTCGTCTATATTAAAGAAGAAAGCCAGCACGATACGTTGGTGGTTGAGCACAGAGAAATTTATGAGAGTATTGCCAGGCGAGATAAGGAGCGTGCCATGGCAGCGGCAAGGATTCACATTGACAATCAGGAAAAGTCGATTATCAGACAGATTCGCATGGAAAATGAAAGCGGATTGAATAAGCGGCATTAAAACGGAAAGACTCTTATCAGAAAGCAGATTGTTGTAAAGCATTGTGCAGAAGGATGAGAGAAGAAAATGAAAAAAATATATGAAGTGGCATTAATATTGATAGGAACCGTAGGATGGTGGGGGTTTGTGTATCCCGATATGTGCCTTACAGAAGATGTGTATGAGCAGGAATATGAAGAAGATGAGCAGTTGGAAGTCTCTGTCACAGATGCCGCGGCAGACATAGAAACTGTCCAGTCCGGCATTCAAATCGGCAGTATCCGTATAAAAAGTCGGCTTGTAGAATATTTATATCAGGAAAGATAAAGAAGAATAGAAAAGAGACAAGGATTATGATAAATAAAAATGCACCCATAGGGGTCTTTGATTCTGGAGTGGGAGGACTTACCGTTGCAAGAGAAATTATGCGGCAGATTCCCAATGAGAGAATTGTTTATTTTGGCGACACGGCAAGAGTGCCTTATGGCAGTAAGTCTAAGGAGACGGTCACCAGATATGCAAGGCAGATTGTCCGCTTTTTGCAGACCCAGGATGTAAAGGCAATTGTGGTAGCATGCAATACGGCAAGCGCCTATGCTTTAGATGAAATAGAAAAGGAAGTGGACATTCCTATGATTGGGGTGGTGAAACCGGGCGCTAAGGTGGCAGCGGAGGCGACCTCAAACGGAAAAATCGGAGTCATTGCTACGGAGGGGACGATAGGCAGCGGAATTTATTCCAGATACATAAAAGAGATTAAGCCTGATGTCAGTGTCATAGGAAAAGCTTGCCCCCTGTTTGTTCCTCTTGTGGAGGAAGGGCTTTTGCAGGATCCTGTAACGGACGAGATTGCCAAGCGGTATCTGACGGAGTTGATCGATATCGGCATTGATACTCTTATTTTGGGATGCACTCACTATCCCTTGATTCGTTCCACGGTGGGACGCATTTTGGGAGAGGATGTGACATTAGTCAATCCTGCTTATGAGACGGCAAAAGAGCTAAAGGAACTGTTGGAAGCAGAGCAGATGCTTAATGGCGAGGAGGCAAAGCTGGGAGACAATAAATACCGCTTTTTTGTCAGCGATGCGGCAGAAAAGTTTAAGCATTTTGCAAATTCGATTATAAAATATGGAATTTTATCTGCAAAAATCATTCATATAGAGGAGTATTAGGGGAAAATGACAAAAGAGATACTTTTGTCCCTGAAGGGACTTCAGATGGAAAACAAAGAAGATGCGCAGACGATGGAGACGATCACGCCGGCGGACTATTATGAGAAAAATGGCAGTCACTATGTGCTTTATGAAGAAATGATGGAAGGCTTTACGGCTGTGACAAAAAACAGGATTAAGTTTAATGATTCCTGCCTTGAGGTTTCCAAGAAAGGGTTGATCAACGTACAAATGCTGTTTGAAGAAAACAAAAAGAACATGACCAGTTATACCACGCCCTACGGCAACATCCTTATTGGAATCGACACAGAATCGATTTCCGTGCGGGAGAAGGAGAATCAGATCCGGGTGGAAGTGGAATATACGCTGGAAGCCAATTATCAGTATCTTGCGGACTGCAGAATCGAAATGGAATTGACGCCGAGAGAGAAAGGAATCGATTTACTGTAAAAAACCCGTCAATCTTTACTTGACGGGCTTTGCACCAGCTTTTTCCTGAGCTTTTTCAAGGGTACGCTTGAAAAGGCTTTTCTTTTTGGGAGGGGCGACAGGGGCTTTTCCGTGAAGACCCTTAACATCTGTGATGTAAATGCCGCTGACCACTGCCTTTACTTCCTTCTTGACAGGAACGGAATCAAAAATCTTTTCCTCGCATACGAGGGTCATGATCTGAGGCCCGATTTTTGCCTTTACGATGGGAAGCTTGGTGCCGCGCATTAGCTTTGGCGTTTGATTGATCACCATTTGCGGCAGACCGGATTCCTTTATCTTCATTCGCTTCTTGTCGATAATCAGCATAGACACAGTCTGCTTCATGGCGTCAATCTGTTCCTGCTGTTCCGTTTGACGTTTCTGCGCCTTTTTTCCAAGGAAATATAATACGACTACGGCAATGATTAAAACTGCCAAAATAACTAATAAAACAATACTTAGCGTGTTCATAATAGCCTCCTTGCCGTTTGCGGTATTTCAAATAAAACCGACGGCGATATGAAAATTATTTTATCATTTTTGGGGAAAATAGGCAAGTGGTTTCATTGAACTTCAAGGAAGATAGGTGTATAATTATTAATTAGTTCTAAAATTGGTGCTTAAGTACTTTCGTTTACTGCGTTTTTGTGGTATAAAAATAGAGTACCTACCAAACGTCTGTGGTATTTTAAAAGTCTTTGCAGGACGAAGGGAATACAAAAGGAGATTAGCGAATTTTATGAAAAAGAATATTTTAGCAGTCATTATGACCGTTATGCTTACAGTGATGATGACAGGATGCGGGAAAAGCAATGCCGAAGATCAAAAAGCGCCTGCCCAGAGTGGGGAGAGTACGGAGCAGGAGGCGGACGAGTCTGCGGAGGGTGCAGGTGATCAGCAGGAGCATTCGGATGAGCCGGCATATCTTGTGGACTTTCATGCCGGAGATTATGTAACTTTGGGGCAATATAAGGGGGTGGAAGTGGAGCTTTTAGAGCCGGAGGTGACCCAGGAGTCGGTGGATGAATATATGGAGTATGTCTTATCCTCCCATGCACAGTCCTCGCCAGTGACAGATAGAAGCGCCCAAAACGGAGATATTGTCAATATTGATTTTGAAGGAAAATTGGATGGTGTGGCGTTTGAAGGCGGCAGTGCAAAGGGATTTGATTTAACGATTGGCGCCGGCGGGTTTATTGACGGATTTGAGGATGCTGTTGTCGGAATGGAGATTGGAGAGACGAAAGATGTAGATTTGAAATTTCCTGATTTTTATAAGAACAATCCGGATTTGGAAGGCAAAGATGTGGTATTTACTTTCACACTGAACAGTATCAGCGAGCAGACTATTCCAGAGTTGAACGATGAGTTTGTGGCGGAACTTGGCATAGACGGATGCGCTACGGTGGAGGACTATACGAAATTTATCCATGACGGTCTCATGGAACAGGCAAATGCGGCTTTCGAGGAAGAGAAGACCAGTGCCGCCATTGCTGCGGTGGAAGCGAATGTGACCTTTGAGCCGGCGCCGGAGGGCATGACAAACCGTATGAAGGAAACTCTGATGGATACCGTATCCTCCTATGCGCAAATGTACGGAATGAGCGTTGAGGATTATGTGGCGGCGGCATACGGCGGCAGCGCAGATGCTTATGAGGATGTGATTTTAGAAGAGGCAGGTAAGATGGCGCAGAGGTACCTTATGATTGGAGCCATTGCAGATGCGGAAGGAATTGCTATAACGGACGAAGAACTGGATCGGATTCTAGAAGAGGAAGCGGCAAACTTTGGATATGAGATAGAAGAATATAAAGAAGAACTGGATGTGGAGGCTTATCGGGAATACCTGCTGGTTCAGAAAGTAGTTGGATTCTTGGCAGACAATGCCGTAGTAAAGGAGCCTGTTCTGGAGTAAAAGGATGCTTTGCATAAGTGCATCAAGCGTTAAGCTACAGGGTATGGGTGAGAATCAGGAAGATGCATAAGAAGAGTACAAAAAGAATTAAAATTACAACAAATGTATTGCGGATAATTGCATTGTCGTGCATAGGGATATTGTTAGTGGTAGAACCGGTGAGGGCTACCACTATTTCCGATTTAGAAAAGCAGAAAGAGGAATTAGAAGAACAAAGAAGGCAGGCGGATGAACAAAGAAGACAGGAGCAGCAAAACTACAACAATGCTTCCGGCAGAGTGAGTTCCATTCAGTCTGACGTGGATGAAGTGGCAGAAGAGATTGACGAGATTGATGCCGCCCTTGTGGAGACTCTTGCAAGTATCGAAATGATTGAAGAAGATATTGCAGCAAAGGAAGACCAGATAGAGGAAACGACGAAGGAGCTTGACGCCGCTATAGCGACAGAGCAGGCACAATATGAAGCAATGAAGCTGCGAATCAAATTTATGTATGAAAAAGGGGATACCACTTATCTGCAGATTTTGCTTGAAAGTCAGAACTTCAGCGATATGGTAAATAAAGTAGAATATGTGGAGAAGCTTTATGAGTATGACCGGAAACTGCTTTTAGACTACCAGGCGGCGAGGGAAGCGGTGGAGGCGCTTAAGGAAAAGCTGGAAGAAGAAAAGTCAGAGCTTGAAGCACAGGAACATGAGCTGAAAGAGGAAAAGGAAAGTCTAGAGATTATCCTCGCAGAGAAGCAGGAAGCGTATGACAATTTTGAAGTACAGTTGGCGCAGGCGAAGCAGGAGGCGGCAATCTACAAAGCCAATATCAGAAAACAAAATGATGAGATCAAACGTCTGGAAGCGGAAGCAGCCCAGAAACAGTCTGAAATAGATGCGGCAAAACGGGCGGAGGAAGAGGCAAGACGGGCGCAGGAACTTGCGCTACAGAATGAGGCGGCACAGAACACTTCTAACAATTCCTCCGGTTCATCGTCCAGCTCTTCTGGATCTTCTTCGGGGGGTGGTTCTTCCGGAGGTAATTATGCGTCTGCATCCAGCTATTCGGGAACGGGCAGCAAGGGACAGCAGATTGCCAATTATGCCTGCCAGTTTATCGGGAACCCTTACGTGCCTGGAGGGACTAGCCTGACGCAAGGGGCGGACTGCTCGGGATTTGTATGGAGAGTTTACAAAGATTTTGGATATAGCGTACCAAGGACATCATACTCCTTAAGGAGTACCGGAACGGGAGTCTCCTATTCGGAAGCCCAGCCGGGAGATATCATGTGCTATGCAGGACATGTGGGCATTTATATCGGTAACGGTCAAATCGTGCATGCCAGCACACAGAGAACGGGAATCAAGATTACCCACGCAACTTATAAGGAAATTTTATCAGTGAGAAGAGTCGTATAATAGAATGCAGGCGACTTAGGAAAGTGTTGTCTTTGTGGAAGGAATGGAGGAAATATATGTCAGATTTTGATGAAAGAGACCACGATGAGGATAAGGAAGAGCTGGAGAAGACAGATGGTCAGGACAAAGAGACAGATTTAGGGAACACATCGTCTGAGGATAAGAAGGAAGGCGAATATGAGGATGTCTGCTTTATCTGCCGCCGTCCTGAAAGCAAAACAGGAAAGATGTTCAAGCTGCCCAACAATATTACGGTGTGCAACGACTGTATGCATAAGACGATGGACACGGTAAGTCAGTTTGACTATCAGGGAATGCTGAATAATCCAGCCTTTATGGATGATCTCAATAAAAATATGAGAGGCAAGGGCTATCCCCAGATTCGTTTCGTGAATATTGCAGATTTGCAGGGGGAAGGGGGAATTCCTAATAAGCAGCGGGTAAAGAAGAAAAAGGCGAAAGCGAGCGAAGAACCTGTTTTGGATATCAGGAACATTCCGCCGCCGCATAAGATTAAGGCACAGCTGGACGATTATGTGATTGGGCAGGAACACGCAAAGAAAGTGATTTCTGTGGCGGTATATAACCACTACAAGCGGGTTGCCACCGGAACCATGGATGATATCGAAATAGAAAAGTCCAACATGCTGATGATTGGTCCCACGGGCTGCGGTAAGACTTATCTGGTAAAGACCCTTGCAAAGCTTCTTGATGTTCCTCTTGCCATTGCGGATGCCACCTCCCTTACAGAAGCAGGATACATCGGAGACGATATTGAGAGCGTGATTTCTAAGCTGCTGGCGGCAGCAGGCAATGACGCGGAAAAAGCAGAAAGAGGAATCGTATTTATCGACGAGATCGATAAGATCGCCAGAAAGAAAAATACTACCAGCAGGGACGTAAGCGGAGAGAGTGTCCAGCAGGGTATGCTGCGCCTTCTGGAGGGGGCGGATGTGGAAGTGCCGGTAGGCGCAAACAGTAAGAATGCCATGGTCCCCCTTACCACGATTAATACCAGGAATATTCTCTTTATCTGCGGCGGCGCTTTTCCGGATTTGGACGAGATCATCAAGCAGCGGTTAAAGAAACAGACTTCTATCGGTTTTAATGCGGAGCTGAAAGATAAATTTGACAAGGAAAAGAATATTTTAAGCAAGGTTACAGTGGAGGACTTAAAGAAATTTGGCATGATACCTGAATTCTTGGGACGTCTCCCGGTGATTTATACATTAGCGGCGTTGGATAAGCCTATGCTGGTCAAGATTTTGAAGGAGCCCAAAAATGCAATTTTGAAGCAGTATCAAAAGCTTTTGGAGTTGGATGAAGTAAAGCTGGAATTTGATGAGGGCGCTTTGGAAGCGATTGCGGAGAAGGCAATGAAGAAGGACACTGGAGCAAGGGCGCTGCGTGCCATTATTGAAGATTTTATGTTGGATATTATGTATGAGATTCCTAAGGATGATAATATCGGGCGGGTTGTTATCACCAGAGAATATATTGAAGGTACCGGCGGACCGGTAATCGATATCCGTAGTGTGAGCGGAGAGAATCCAGATCATCTGAAGGTGATAGAGGATAAGGCACAGGATTAGCATATTAGAAAAGATTTAAGTGGGATACGCGGCAGGAAAAACTGCCGCAGAGTCCCATTTTTTTTTACCTGCACATATATTAAAAAAAAGACTATGAGACAGTAAATGACAAATCGGGAAAAGATTTTATCGAATGATTATTATGATTTGATTACAGATTATATTCTGCCGCCCCGGGTGCGGGAAAGCGCCGGAGATTATGTCTATCAGCTTATAAGTGGGGAAATCGGGGTGACCTATATTAACCGTGCCGATGTAATGATGCCCATGAGCGTAAGCAATTTTACCTATTCTATTATACCGAAGGTGTTTGGACTGATGCAGACACAGCAGATGGACAGCTTTGATCCTACAGCTCTGCTGCGCAGCGGCATCACCCAGGTGCAGGGGGATGCGCTGAATCTTACGGGAAGAGGGGTAGTCATCGGTTTTTTAGACACGGGCATCCGGTACGATGAAGCGGTATTTAGAAATCCGGATGGAAGCACCCGGATTTTGGGAATCTGGGATCAAACCATACAGAGTGGGGATCCGCCTGCGGGCATACTGTATGGGACAGAGTACAAAAGAGAGACCATAGATTTAGCGCTGCAGAGCGAAAATCCGCGGGAAATTGTTCCCAGCTATGATGACATTGGACATGGGACGGCAATTGCCAGTGTGGCGGCAGGAAGTGTTCTGCGAAGCGGCATTGAATTTACGGGCGCGGCGCCTCAGGCGGATATTGTCATGGTGAAATTGAAACAGGCAAAGCAGCATCTGCGGGAATTTTACCTGATACCGGATGAGGTCCCCGCGTATGCAGAAAGTGATATCATGGTCGCCCTCCGTTATCTGGAGAGTTATGCCATTTCGCTGGCAAGACCGCTGGTGATCTGCTTTGGTCTTGGAACCAATATGGGGGATCATGAGGGGATATCCATCATGGCGGATTACCTGAATCAGATTGCTACCAAGCGAAGCAGGGCAGTGGTGGTGTGCGGCGGAAATGAAGGGAACAGTGCGCATCACTATCTGGGATCCGCAACGGAAGGGCTTGCGGAAACCACCGACAATGTGGAAATCAGGGTGGAAGAGGGGACTAGAGGATTTACGGCGGAGCTATGGGGCTGCGTTCCGGCAAAGCATGCCATAGCCATCAGGACGCCGGGGGGAGAAGTCACGCCTAAGGTGGATTTCAGGGAACAGAGCAGCCGGGAATTTGAGTTTGTGTTTGCCAAAACCAGGATACAGGTCGATCATGTCCTAGTGGAACCGGGCTCCGGCGAAGAACTTATTTTTTTTCGATTTGTGGATCCTGTGCCCGGCGTATGGACGATCCAGGTCACAATCAGCGGAAACGGGACGGGAAGTACGTTCCATATATGGCTTCCGATAAAAGAATTTTTGCAGAGCGATACGTATTTTCTGAGACCTTCTCCCTATACGACCTTGACGGAACCTGCCAATGTGAGGGAGGTCATTACAACGACTACCTATAATGACGAGAACGGAAGTTTCTGGTCTGAGTCGGGAAGAGGATATACCAGAACCGGGCGTGTCAAGCCGGATATCTGCAGCCCCGGGGTGGAAATCAGCACCGCAGTGGGAAGACGGACCGGTTCCAGCATGGCGGTTGCCTTGGCAGCCGGGGCTGCGGCACTGTTTTTGCAGTGGGCAGTGGTGGAAGTGAATAGACCCAGGGTAGAGAGCCGGGAACTTAAAAATTACTTGATCAGGGGGGCTGATAGATCGCCGGGAGAGGAATATCCTAGCCGGGAATGGGGGTATGGGCGTTTGGATATTGCGGGGACCTTTGAAGTGCTGGCGGGGATTTAAACGATGGGTTTAGGTGAAGGGAGTGCGGAAAAGAAAATTTGCTAGAGTAAGATGTGCAAAATATCCTGTATTTACTTTATTGTAAGACAGGATATTTTTTGCTGCAGAGTAGTCATGTTGTTGTATTGAAAAGTAAAGGAATTGTAATATGTTTATGTGAAATAAATAAATTAAGGGTAAATGATTAAAAAGGTACATATATTGGTGGAAGGAAAAGGTAAAAATGAATAAAATGCACAAAAAATAAAGGGTAACATATATATACAAAACAAAAAAGTTTATTTAATATAAATAAATAACAAAAAAGTTGACAAATATTAGCGCATGGAGTATGATGAGGTCAAAGATAAGGGGGAAAGCAGTTTATGGAGAAGAAATAATTTCCAAAATATATTACTGATGGTAAAATAGTAAGAAAAAATTTACTATAAAGGAAGAGGTTATGAAAAATTTAGGAGAAAACATTAAAAAGGAAAGAAAGAAAAGAAAGGCATCCTTATATGAGGTGGCGGAAGCGGCAGGCGTGACGGCGGGCTTCCTTTCCCAGATTGAAAATGGGAAAAATGAGCCATCCTTAACTACATTAAAGAAGATAGCAGATTATCTGAATGTTACCATCAGCAGGCTCTTAGGAGAGGACGAGGATGTGAGGCGGAAACTGATTCGCAGAGACAGCAGGCATGTATTTTCAAATTTGTGGGACGGGCTGGAGATTGAACTCCTTTCTGCGATTGACAGTGAGCATATTATGGAAGCATGCATACATAATATCACCTCTTGTGCACCGGCAAGCCATATTCCTTATACCCATGAAGGACAGGAGTTTATGCTTGTCCTGGAAGGCAGAATTGAGCTGAGTGTGGACGATGAGCTGATGCAGCTGGAAAAGGGAGACTCTTATTATCTGTCGGACTGCACCAAAAGCCATTTCTTTTATAATACGGAAAAAGAGGGCGTTTCCCGGGTTCTGTGTGTGACGAACCCGCCGTACTTTTACAGTAACAAAGAAAATGTATGATAAATATTGCTGTCTAAGGGATAATCTCGGGACGGCGCAGAAAGGAGACTGTAATGGGAAAAATCGTAAACGCACATGTCCATTTTGGAGTACCGTGGGGACCATCCCCCCATCTTGATGTAAGTTATACACCGGATACGCTCCTTAGGGATATGGACAGAGATGGGGTGGATATGGCAGTTATTCTTCCTTTCATATTTAACTATGATATGGAATGGCATGCCAGATGCGCAAGGGAACATCCGGACCGGCTGATCGCTTACGCGATGTTTAATCCGTGGAGGCATCCGAATCTGAAAGATGACATCTACAAATGGCGTGAATGGGGGATAAGAGGAATCAAACTCCGTGCGCCTAATGAGGCATTTTGTTTAAATTCCTTTGATCTTCTTCATGGATGTTTTGAAGCCTGTGAGGAGTTGGGGATGATTCTGATGATTCACTCCGGTGACGATGTGACTTCTACACCGCTGCAGGTGGAAGAAATTCTTAGATTTTATCCTAAGCTGACGGTATCCATTGCGCATGCTGGGTTCCGTACCCTGGCAGATGAAGCGATTCGGGTGGCGCAGAGAAATAAAAATGTAATTTTGGATCAGACGGCGGCTACATCACAACAGCTAAGGGATGCGCTGGCTTCTGTAGAACCGGAAAGAATTATCTGGGGAAGCGACAGCCCTTATATGGATGAAAGAGTGGAGCTTGAAAAGATCAGGGTCGGTGTGGAGGATCCGGTAATCAGGGACAAGATACTGGGGGAAAATATCCTTAATATTCTTGGAATCAAATAGACAGGAGGGAAAGTATGGTAATTGATTGTCATAATCATATAGGTGAGCCTTGGGGAACCAGGGACAGGCAGACCCCGGAGGAATTACTTACTGGAAAGAATGGACCGTGCGGGTATAGATATGGCGGTGGTTTTTCCCTTCCGCTATGAGAATTATGATAACAGATACACTTATGAAGCGGTGAAAAGATATCCGGACCGTCTGATAGGGTTTGCGATGGCGGCGCCTTGGCTCTGCCGTGATATCGGTACTGTCTTGAGGAAGGAAATTGAGGAGTATGGATTTAAAGGAATCAAGATTCATGCCAATGCCCATAGTTTTAAGATGACGGCAGTAGAGACGCTTGCCCCTATCTTTGATGTGGCACGTGAGAAGCAGATTCCGGTATTGGCTTATTCGGGAGATGAGCTGGTGGCAGTGCCTCACACCTTTGGACCGATAGCGAAGGCGTATCCTGACGTGAATATCATTATGGCACATTCGGGTTTTATGCAGAATACGCCGGAGGCAATCTCGGTGGCAAAGGAATGCCCCAATATTTATCTGGTTCATGAATCCGGTATTTCAGGAGGATTGATGCAGAGCGTAAAGGAATTGGGGGCGGATCGGGTGCTGATGGGGACGGATACGCCTTATTGGGATTTTGAAGTCCAGTTGAAAAAGATCGAGGTGGCGGTTCCTTTAGAAGAAGACAGGAAAAAGATTCAAGGAGAAAACATTGCCAGGCTGTTAAGACTGGAAAATAGATAGGATGAAGGGAAAGATATGTATGATATTTGCGCACTTGGGGAATTGATTGTTGATTGCACTCCGGTGGGAAAGACGGAGCTGGGAGCTGGCATTTTTGCCTGTAATCCGGGCGGTGCACCGGGAAATGTGGCAGTCAGCATGTCCAAGCTGGGAAAAAGAGCAGCTTTTATTGGTAAAGTAGGAAACGACCAGTTTGGGAAATTTTTTATAGAGTTGTTTAGGAAAAACGGAATAGAGACCAGGGGTATCCTGCTGGATTCTGACTGGAATACCACGCTTGCCTTTGTGGAGCTGGATGAGAAGGGGGAACGCTCTTTTGGCTTTTACAGAAAAATGTGTGCAGATGTGATGCTCGAGGAGAAGGAAGTGGACAGGCAGCTTCTTGGGGAAGCAAAACTGTTTCACTTTGGATCTGTTTCCTTGACTCAGGAGCCTTCACGGACGGCTACGTTTAGGGCGGCAGAATATATGAAGGAGAATAACAGAATTGTCAGCTACGATCCAAATTATAGAGAGAATCTGTGGAGCAGCAGGCAGGATGCGCTGGAAATCATGCGTAAAGGATTTTTGTATGCGGACGTGGTCAAGGTGTCGGATGAGGAATTGTTTCTTTTTACAGGAATCGGTGATGTGGAGCGTGCTGGCAGAGTGTTGTATGAGCGTTATCCTATGCGCTGCCTGCTCATTACATTGGGGGAAAAGGGCGCTTGCTGTATCTTTAAAGATTCCTTTTTCACGGTTCCGGGATATCGCATGGAGGTGGCGGATACCAATGGGGCTGGGGATGCCTCCATGGGAGGATTTTTATTTAAATTGACGGGGTTTGAAAAAGAGATTGAGGATCTTAGCACAGAAGAGGTTTATGAGTGTCTGCGTTTTGCCAATGCCGCAGGCGCACTAGCAACTACAAAGAGTGGGGCGATACCGGCAATGCCGTTAAGAGAAGAGGTGGAAGCGCTTCTTAAGAGAGAAGAAATTGGCAAAAATGTGTGACGGTACTGCCCCTTAACACACTGGAAGATGATGGAAAGGCAGGGCAGAGATTGAAGGAAGAAAAAAGAATCGTAGTTTCCATGAAAAATATTGAAAAAAGTTTTGCGGGCATTCATGCGCTTTCGGGAGCGGGGCTGACGCTCATGGAAGGACAGGTGCTGGGGCTTATTGGAGAAAATGGAGCCGGAAAATCGACCTTGATGAACATTCTTTCCGGGGTGCTCAGGCGGGATGGAGGTGAAATTTGGGTTCAAGAAAAAAGCGTGGATTACAAAAATCCTGCGGAAGCATTGGCGGACGGGATTTGTATGATTCATCAGGAACTGAATTTAATGCCGCAGCTTTCGGTGGCGGATAATATCTTTATTGGAAGGGAAAGTAGAAAAGGACCAATTCTTTTTAGAAGCAGGGATGCCGAGAGGGCAAAGGCGCTTTTAGATGACATGGGGGTTGCTATTCCGGTGGGAATGCCGGTGGGAGAGCTGTCTGTAGCAAAGCAGCAGATGGTAGAGATTGCCAAGGGCATATCCAGCCATTCCAGGATCCTGATCATGGATGAACCTACGGCGGCGCTCTCAGGCAGCGAAATCGCGGATTTGTTTCGGTTGATTCGGCAGTTAAAGGAAAATGGTGTGTCTATAATTTATATATCCCACAGATTGGAGGAACTTTTTGAGATTACAGACAGCATTACCGTGATGCGGGATGGGGCTTATATAGATACGATAGAAACCTCCAGCAGCAAGATGGAGCAGCTAATACGAATGATGGTGGGGCGCGTCATCTATGAAGAGCCAAAGAGCTGTTCGAGGGTGGGGGAAGATGCTGCCGTAGTGTTGGAAGCAAAGCACTTATCTTCTGGCGATATCAAGGATGCTTCTTTTGAACTCCGGGAGGGGGAAATTCTGGGAATTGCAGGGCTGATGGGAGCAGGGAGGACAGAACTTGCCAGATTATTGTTTGGCGCGGATAAGAGGAAAGGCGGAGAGATTTTCAAAGACGGCAAAGAAATCCACATCAGGTCTCCTTTGGATGCGGTCAGGCATGGAATCGGTTATTTGTCAGAAGATAGAAAGGAGCTGGGGCTTGCAGTAAATCTATCGATCAGCGATAATGTGTCTCTTACATGTCTTGAAGAATTTACGCATATGGGAGTGGTGCAGGGGGTGAGGGTGAAGGAAAGGGTCAGGCAAGAGATAGAAAAGATTTCTGTCAAGACGCCATCGGTGGATCAGTTGGTACGAAATCTGTCCGGAGGCAATCAGCAGAAGGTGGTCATTGCCAAGTGGCTGATCAAGAACTGCCAGATTTTTATCTTTGACGAGCCCACCAGAGGCATTGACGTAGGTGCCAAGAGCGAGATATATAAGTTGATGAATGCGCTGGTGGAGGAGGGAAAATCCATTATCATGATTTCATCGGAAATGCCGGAGCTTCTGCGGATGAGCGACCGTATTCTGGTTATGTGCGAAGGCAGGATTACAGGAAAACTTTTGATTCAGGAGGCGACACAGGAAAAAATCATGCGTCTTGCCACTCCCTGTCAGAGCAGGGAAGAGGCATGGAATTAGGAGGAGGACGATTTGAAAAGACAGATAGAAAAGGAAAGCAGAGGAGGGCTTAAGGCGCTGCTGGGATCCCAGCGGATCATAGCATTGTTGACACTGACGGTATTGTTTGTGTTTTTTTCTCTTTTTGGCAAGAATTTTTTTACCCGGGATTCGGTGGTGAACCTGTTTGAGAGTTCTTATTATACCTTGTGTCTTGCTATGGGAATGACATTTATTGTAGCGACTGGTGGCATAGATTTATCTATTGGCACGGTGGCGATGTGCGGTGCGGTCATAGGAGGGGCAGCATATAATGTGTGGCATTTTCCCATGTGGCTGTCTCTGATCGTCATTTTGCTTGTGACAATGACTTTTGGAGCCGTTAATGGTTTTATGGTGTCGGTTCTGAAGATACCGCCTTTTGTGGCAACGATGGGAAGCATGATGATATCACAAGGGGTAGGATATATTGTGTCTTCTGTTCAAACCATGCGGTACCCGATTATCACCGACCCGGACGGTTGGTTCAAAAGATTATTTTTCAAGACGGTGAGCGGTTTCCCTATGGGGGTGTTCTGGGTTGGACTTTTGTTTTTTACCGCCGTTTTTCTGATGCGATATACCAGATTTGGAAAATATGTATGCGCCATAGGTTCCAATAAAGAGGCAACAAGACTTTCAGGGGTAAATACCCGGAAGTGGGAGTGGATTGCTTACATAGTAAGCGGCGTGTTCACCGGTTTTGGCGGTATGTTCTATGCAGCTACGTATACCTCTGTGATTCCGGGATCGGGCAGCGGAAATGAAATGAATGCGCTGGCAGCAGTAGTAATTGGGGGGACTTCTCTTGCCGGAGGGTATGGCACTATTTTAGGAACTTTGATTGGTGTCTTTATCATGAGCATCCTAAAAAATGGCTTGCTGACAGTAGGGCTTCAGCAACAGTGGCAGGTGCTTTTTACAGGACTGGCGGTACTGCTTGCGGTTTATCTGGATATAAGGAGAAACAGGAAAAAATAAGCAAAGAAGAAAGGAAGGTATATTATGAAAAAGAAGGGTATGGCAATTTTACTGGCAGTAACAATGCTTTCCATGACAGCCTGCGGGGCAAAGGACGTGGAAAGCGAAGGCGGGGAGCAGATTAATTTGCAAATGGTGAATTGTGCTTTTGGCATCCAATTCTGTGAGGTGGAGAAAGAAGGAGCCCAGGCAGCAGCGGCAGAACTTGGAAATGTCAATGTTTCTTACAATGCACCCCAACAGGCATCAGACATTCAGGCGCAGGTGGATATGTTCAATGCAGCAATCAATCAGGAACCGGATGCGCTTCTGATTGCAGCGCTGGATCCCGGTGCTGTGACCCAATCTCTGCAGACAGCGAAAGACAAAGGCATTCCGGTCATTGCGTTTGATGTTTCTCTGCCGGACGCACCGGAAGGAAGCGTGGCAGCTACCGTCCATACCAATAATGTGACGGCGGCAGCGCTGGCGGCAGAACATATGTGGGACAGCGATAAGCTGAAGGCGGCGTTGGAAAATGCAGCTGCTGATCGCCCGCTGGTAATCAGCGTCATTTCTCCGGATGCGACCACCAATACGCATGCAGACAGGATCCAGGGATTTTCGGATAAAATGTTTGAATTGGCGGATGCGGCTTATCCGGGTGCAGTGGAAATCAAAGGCAGTGTCAACTATGAAAAGGCAGCTTCTTCCGATGCGGTTGTGGTCATAAGCGTTGCGATTGCTGCCACCAGCTCCGATCAGGATATTAGAAATTGTGCCCAGTCTGTTCTGGGGGAAGAAAATCTGGGCGGAATATTCTGCGTCAATGAAGCGGCTGTGACAGGACTTTTAAGTGCGACTACTGATGGGACGGACCTGGATCCTGAAAGCGGCAGCTATAAAAATGTGACTGTGGTTGGATTTGATGCAGGGGCAACTTTGAAAAATGCAGTAAAGAGCGGTTGGTTTTATGGTGCGGTGGCACAAAATCCTTATGACATAGGGTATCAGGCGGTACAGCAGGCGGTTAAGCTGAGTGGAGGCGGTCAGGCAGCAGATGTAGACGCAGAGGCAAAATGGTATGACGCATCCAACATGGAAGACGATGATATTTCGATTCTGCTGTATGATTAATGCAGAATTTGAATTACAGAGAAGACAGCTTCTGGAAACGGGAGCTGTTTTTGTTTCACATTTTTTCACATGTAATGCGATATAGGGTGTATAATAAAATAGGCAGACTTCAGGAAAGGAGAGCATATATGCAATATCTTGCGGTGCTATTTGGAATTTTCGGTTTAGAGCTCAAAATAAAAAACAAAATAGAGGAAACAAAGAAAGAGGGGCAGACAGAAGAAAAATGCGGCGGCTTTGTCTTAATCAGGAAGCACCACAACAAAGGTGCCTTTTTAAATACGGGTCAGCACAGACCGAAGCTGATTGCGGCGGTGTCCCTCCTGCTGACGGCAGTTCTTTCTGTCTTTTATATTGTGACGCTTGGAACGGCGGGGAAAGGTCTTTTAAAGTGGGGGCTCACGCTGCTGCTTGGCGGCGCTTACAGCAACACTTATGACCGGCTCATGCGGGAGTATGTGGTAGATTATGTGAGTTTTGATCTTCCCTTTGGATTAAAAAAAATTATCTTTAACATAGGGGATTTTTGCATCATGATAGGCGCTTTGATCAGCACCATTGGGTATAGCAAATAAAATTTGGCGAAAAAATCCTTCTTATAGACTTGACAAAGCCGCGAAAGTGTATTATTGTATCAATAGAATAATACAAAGTGAAAGGAGGATGCATATGGCATGGAATTTAGATTCTGACCGTCCGATTTACACCCAGATTTTGGAAGAGATACAGCTGCGGGTCGTTACCGGGCAGTATAAGCCGGGTACGAAGATACCCAGTGTAAGAGAACTGGCAGCGCAGGCAGGAGTCAATCCTAATACGATGCAGAAAGCATTGGCAGAACTTGAGAGAGAGGGGTTAGTGATGGCGCAGAGGACAAGCGGACGAGTCGTGACGGAGGATATGGAGATGATTAAAGAAACCCGGAATAAGATTGCACTTGAGCAGATAAATGATTTCGTGGGGAAAATGTTGAAACTCGGTTTTCAAAAGGAGGAAATCATTACACTGATCAGGCAGGCACAGGGAGGAGAAGCATGAACGAATTAGTACAGATCAATAACCTTACCAAGGTTTATGAACAGAAAAAAATGGCGTTGGATCATATGAATCTCACCATACCAAGAGGAAAGATCATCGGACTTCTGGGACCGAATGGGAGCGGCAAGACTACCTTGATCAAGCTGATCAGCGGACTGCTGGTGGCAACGGAAGGGGAAGTGCGCGTGAACGGGTACAGACCGGGACCGGAGACGAAAGCGGTGGTGTCCTACCTGCCGGAGAGGACTTATTTTCAGGGAAGCATGCAGGTAAAAGAGCTGATTGCTTACTTTGCAGACTTTTATCAGGATTTCCGCCCGGAGCGTGCAAAGCAGATGCTTGAAAATCTTAATATTGATGAAAATGCCCGTCTGAAGACACTTTCCAAGGGAACAAAAGAAAAGGTGCAGCTGATTATGGTTATGAGCAGAGATGCCCAGCTTTATATTCTGGATGAACCCATTGCTGGGGTGGATCCTGCGGCGAGAGATTATATTTTAAAGACGATCATAAGCAACTACAATGAAAATGCTACAGTCCTCATTTCTACACATTTGATATCTGATATCGAAAAGGTGCTGGATGAGGTTATATTTATCCGCGGCGGCAGGGTCGTGCTGCAGGATACGGTAGAGAATATCAGAGAGCGCAGAGGAAAATCTGTGGATTCTTATTTCAGGGAGGTGTTTGCATGTTAGGAAAATTGTTGAAGCATGAGTGGAGGGCTGTCTGGAAGGTTCCCACGCTTTTAATTGGAGTACTGATGCTCATTGCGGTAGTGGCAGGCGGCACATTTGCACTGCCTATATGGGACAGCGAATGGATCGGTCTTCCGCTTTCAGGAGTCATGATGATCATGATGTTTTATTTTGCCATGATTGCGACGGGGGTTGGAATTATGATTTATTTTGCGGTGAGGTATTATAAGAATATGTATACAGACGAAGGATATCTGACCCATACGCTGCCAGTCACAGCCCGTTTGCTGCTTCTTAATAAAGTGATTACCATGACCGCGTGGAATCTGATTGCTGGTGCTGCGGTGATTGTGAGTATCTGTGTTTTTGGTGGTGTTACGCTCCTGGCGCTGATACCAAAGGACGGTTATTATGCAAGAGAGCTTGTGGAAGCATTTGTCCAGCTCCCCTCAGCTTTAAAGGAACTTTGGTATATGCCGGAACTGAGAGGAATCAATGGATTTTTTGCCAGCATTATATTTTTGGTGTTTACAAGCTCGTTCAGCGGAACGATGATGATCATTGGCTCTATCAATCTGGGGCAGATGGTGCGCAGGCACAGGATTCTGGGAGCGGTCGGAGCATATTTTGGAATTAATTGTGCGGTGCAGTTTTTTCCACTATCATTATCATGCCTTTCATGATGATGAACATCAACAATGCCTTTGATGATATGTATGTGGAAACTTCACCGTTTCCTATTATGACACCTATGTATGTGATGATAGGAGTGATATCTTTGGGCATAGCCATTGGCTTGTACTTTATGAGTGAATATTTGGTCCGCAGGCGGTTGGAATTAGAGTAAAAATATGTCTCGTATGTGGAAGCCGGCGGTGTCAGCGAAAACAGGCGGCAGTTGTAAAAGGCGTATGGATGCGTAAAGGAGAAGACAAAATGATAAGTGAGCTTGAGATAAAACGGGAAATGTGCGAGATCGGAAAAAGAGTCTATGAAAGAGGCATGGTGGCTGCCAATGACGGTAATTTTTCTGTAAAACTGAACGAAAACGAATTTCTCTGTACGCCCACTGGTGTGAGCAAAGGGTTCATGGTTCCGGAGTCCATCTGCCGGATTGATGCAGACGGCAGGCTGCTTGAAGCAAATGGCAGCTTCAGACCTTCGTCTGAGATAAAAATGCACCTTAGAGTCTACAAGGAACGACCCGATGTGCAGGCGGTGGTCCATGCCCATCCTCCTTATGCAACGACTTTTGCGGCGGCGGGGATCCCTCTGGACAAACCGGTCCTTTCGGAAGCGGTTTTGACGCTTGGGAAGGTGCCGGTGGCAAGGTATGGAACCCCTTCCACCGGGGAAGTGCCCGATGCAGTTGCCGAATATCTGCCTTACTATGATTCAATGCTGCTGGCGAATCACGGGGCGCTGACCTATGGAAATTCGCTGATGAACGCATATTATAAGATGGAGTCGGTGGAGTTTTACGCGAGGATCCTTTATCAGGTACAGATGCTCGGCGGGGCGAAGCTCCTTACTTCTGAGCAGGTGGAGGATATTTACGAAATTAGAAGGAAGTCGGGGATGGCGGGGAGACATCCGGCGCTGTTTCCGGAAAAATAAAAGTTGGGGATTCATCCTATGAGGGAGGCACGGCTATCTTGCGTTTCTGCTGTGCCGTCCCTGCAGGATGAATTGATACTAAAAAGTTGTTAAAAATTGTAGGATATAATTGAAAAAACGTTAATTTTGTGATAAAGTACTTCATAAAGCATCAGATTTCTATAGCGATGAGTGCGAAGGAGCATAATCGTGTCTAAAATGTCTATTTCACTATTATTTTCGCAGGAATTTCTGGATTTTATGGAGTATATCACCGAATCAACAGACGCAGTTGCGGAGAGGACGTCGAGCAGCCGGATAAAGCTGATTCATAATAATGTCAGAAAAATCAAGGCTTCAGAAAAAATGGGAGTGAAGTATATGCAGTTGTGGGAAGAAAAAGAACTTATCAGAGCGGAGGGAAAAGCAGAAGGGAAAAAAGAGGGAGTTAAAGAAGGAGTTAAAGAAGGCAAGGCAGAAATGCTTGTGAGAAATGTTGAGGCAGTTATGGAAAACTTTGGCATAGACCAGCAGAAAGCCTGCGAAGGGCTTGGGATAACGGTGGTAGAGTATCAAAGTGCGAAGAGAAGCAAAGGTAATTAGCAAAATATGGCATTAAGAGGCTTGAATCTGGCATCAAGAGGAACAAATAATAAGCGGTAGATATGATAAAATAAATCCAACAAGTCAATTTTTGACTGATTACACATAGGAGGTAAAAAGTATGTTGACATTAGCTGGATTGAAAACGACCGCAAGATTATTTGGTGCAGGCAGGATGGTGGATTTTCCTGTACAAACGGATGCAATTGGGGAAAGGACCCCGGAAGAGATTTTGGCGCAGTATCGTGAGAATATTGCGAAAGTTGATGCATATGCAGCGGCAGTGCGGAACCTGAATATTACAATCTATTCCCAGGATACGCCGGAATGGTATACAGATGAGTTTAAGCAGCAGTATGTAGAATGCAAGAATTTTTCCCAGACATGGCTTAACGATATTATGGGGCGGCTGGGCTCAGTGCCGAAATCAATTATAGATTATGACAGCTCCTATCAGATGTATGCCAAAAGAATAAAGAAAAACTGCAAATTGCTGTTGGAAGAATTTGATGGAAGTCTGCAGAATGCGTTGATACAGAATTTACAGGATTTGAAGGAAGACGTTGGCGATACCAAAACGGTGGTGTCGGATCTTATAAATTCAATTGATGATTACATCGCACATCTGCAAAGCGACGAGGCGTTTTTTTCGGACATATACCAAAAGGCATGTGAGACCAAGAAAGTGGACGAAGCCAAGTTAGAAGAGTTCCGTAAACGGAAAAAGGAACTGGAAGACGAAATTGAAAGAATCGAAAAGGTGATTTTGGGAACTGGCATTGCCGGCGGAGTGGCATTGGCAGCGGCGCCCATAGGATTCTTCTGCGGACCAATCGGCATCGTCGTAGGGATTGTCGTGACTTTAGCGGCGTTAGCCCTTCTTCTTACAGCGATTATAGAAAGCGCTGTCTGCACCCAGAAAAGAACAGAACTTTCCATATGTGCAAACCAAATGGATGACATGACGAAAACGGTGCAGAGCCTTGCAACATTCTGCGATGGGTTAAATACAGTGATTTCGGCAGTGACCACGGCAAAAAGTTCTGCGCAGCAGATACTGGATTGCTGGCAGGAACTGGAGGACGAGATGGGACAGCTGATCACGGAGTTGGGAGAGGGCGAAGAAAATGCAAAAGAAAAGTGCTATCAGAAGATTCTCGATGACATGGACGCCACCGATGCACAGTGGAATGAAATCGTGGAAAAAGCAAAGCTTTATGTGCAGATTAATGTGGAAGTGAAGAAAGAGGTGATTGACATCTCTAAATCTGCTTAAAGATTAGATATACAAGAAGAGTGAAATATGTGATTTTTGATATCCTATGTCTGCTGATGCGGCAGACATAGGATGTTTTTGAAATTTAGGAGTTTTACATTGGTCAGAGGTAAGAGTTTACATCTAAAGAATTAAAAAAAGTTGCCGATAAATATATCGTGAGTGTAGGTTTGCGATTATGCAGGCACAGCACATATAGACAATCATATAAAAGAATTGTATGACAAGGAAGGTCAGGTAATTATCATGGAGGATGAACGCAGGAGGAAAGATTGATTTTTTAAATGGGATTAGGTCAATTTTGACTCTTGTTTTTTTATGCTCATATGCTTGCGAAGATTGTTTGAAACAGAGAAAAATACTTATGGCAGAAGTTCAGTAGGAGTAATAATGAAAAAACGCGTAGCAGATATTATAAGAGATATATTGATAGGTGAAGGCATTAGGGATTGTTTTACACTGACTGGTGGTGGAGCAATGCATTTGAATGACGCTTTTGGAAACTCAGAAGACATGCATTGCACTTACTTTTTGCATGAACAGGGGGCAGCTATTGCTGCGGAGGCTTATGCAAGAGTAAATAATTGCCTGCCAGTCGTATGTGTTACAACTGGACCGGGGGGGACGAATGCACTGACTGGCGTGTTGTGTGCATGGCAGGATAGTATCCCTATGTTAGTGATATCGGGGCAGGTAAAGACAAGCGCAATGGTAGAGAGCACTGGACTGGCATTGAGGCAGTTCGGTGAACAGGAGTGCAGAATTGTTGAAACAGTCAGTGCGATGACGAAATTTGCAGTGACAGTGAAGGAAGCAGAAAAAATAAAATTTTACTTAAAGAAAGCAATTCATTTGGCAAAGTCTGGGAGAAGGGGACCTTGCTGGATAGATGTGCCGCTGGATGTACAGGGAAAATATATTGAAGAGGAGACCTTAGAAGATTATATTCCAGAGAAAGAAGAATGGAAGTTTGACCAAAGCAAAGTTCTTACAATAATAAGGAATGCCAAGCGCCCAGTTATACTTGCAGGATCAGCACTAAGAACAGCGGAAGCATTGGAGGTATTCCATTTGCTTTGCAATAAGTGGAAAATTCCCGTGGTGGTTGCTAAAAGTCTGGCAGACATTATGACTGAAAACGATAGCAATTATTATGGAAACTTTGGTGTCAACGGTGGGAGAGCAGGAAATTTCATTATCGAAAATGCTGACTGTCTTTTGGTTCTAGGATGCAGATTGTCATTTGGTCAGATTGGATTTAATTATAAACTTTTTTCTCCCAATTCAACAAAAATCGTAGTAGATGTTGATGGAGAAGAATTAAAAAAGAAAACAGTTAAAATAGATTGTGCTGTTAATGCGGATGTTAAGTTTTTCTTAGAATGGCTTGTTGAAAAAGAATTGTCGTTTGATTTGGACGTTTGTTGGCTGCGGTACTGCAGGGAATTGAGAGATAGGTTTCCGATATACCAAGCAAAATTTGGCGATTCGAAAGGAATCAACGCATACTATTTTGCCTCTGTGTTAAAAAAGTATATGAATGAAGATGCGATTTGCATTATGGGTAATAGTTGTTCTTCCGTTGCAATAAAGCAATGCGGCATTGAGAAGAAAACGCAAAGAATGTGGGGGAATATTAACTGTGGAACGATGGGCTATGATATTCCGGCTTCTATCGGAGCGGCAATCGCTTCAGGTAAACAGGTTATTTGCTGTGCTGGTGATGGCAGTTTTCAGATGAATATGCAGGAATTGCAGACAATAGTTAATTATGGTCTTCCAATAAAGATGTTTGTTTTTAACAATGGGGGATACCGCTCTATTATTCTTTCTCAATCAAAAACGTTTGGCAGACTGGCAGGATGTACAAGGGAAACAGGACTTGTCCTTCCAGATATACAAAAAATAGCATTTGCCTATGGAATCCCTTATTTTTCCTGTGGAGAAAGCGGTAAATTAGGAGAAACTGTGGAGAACGTTTTAGAGCAAGACGGATGTGCAATCTGCGAGATATATGAGGATGCAGATCAGACGATTGAACCAAAGCTTGGTAATATTGTGCAGGAGGACGGTTCTATTGTTTCACCTCCTATATCTGATCTAGCCCCCCTGCTTGATAGAGAATTATATCGAAAATATTCAGATTTTAAAGTATATACGGAGTTGATTGATGAGTAGTGGGAAAGTGATTATAACGGGCGCGACCAGTTTTATAGGAAGAGCGTTGATTGAGAAGATTCTAAAGATGCAGCAATATGAGATTATTGCAGTGGTTGCATCTGATTCACTGCGTAAAGAGAATATTCCCAAGTCGGAGCGTATAAAGATAATAGAATCTGATTTAAAAGATATAGGCATGATAGAAAGAGATGTCGCGGATTCGGTGGCAGCGATTTATCATATTGGCTGGAGCAGCAGATTCAGTAACCCCCGGTATAACATAGAAGGACAGATGCAAAATGTGGATTATCTGAAAAAGGTTATCCATCTGGGAAAAAGGCTTGGATGCAGGAGGATTCTGGGAATTGGTTCCCAGGCGGAATGTGGGCGTGTGTCAGAGCCGATATCGGAATTGACTCCTGATCATCCAGAGACTGCTTATGCAGCTGCCAAATGCCGTGCCTATGAAATGGGAATGGAACTATGCGGACGATACGGAATAGATTTTTATTGGTCACGGCTTCTTAGCGCATATGGTCCCGGAGATAAGATGCATACGATGATTATGTCTTGTCTTGATGCAGCGGTACATAAGAAGAAAGTTGAATTTACCAAATGCGGGCAAATCTGGGATTATATATATGTGGATGATGTGGCAGAAGCGTTGATTAGAATTACTGATGTGGGTGCTCCGGGTGTCAAATATACGATTGCATCAGGTCATGGAAGGAAACTTGCAGATTATATTACTGATATTGCTAAAATTACGGAGGCTCCTTTTCTTCTTGAAGGAATCGGGAAGAAAGAATATGCAGATGGACAAGTCATGTATTTGGTGGGAGATATAAACCGATTGAACTTAGATACGGGGTTTCGGCCGATGGTTTCTTTTTCAGAGGGAATTCGGGCAACGCTTGAAGCTGGTTTTATATCAAAATGAAATGAGAGGAAATGGAATATGACAGCAAAGAAGTACGAAAGTTTTCAGCGATTATGTGGTCAATTTAGTAAGGAAACATTGAGGCAGGAATTGAGAAAAGAATATCAACCATATATAGATTATAGTCAAAATATATATATCTGGGGGACGGGTTTACTTGGCAGATTCGCGTGCAAGCAGCTGCAGCAGCTAAAATTGTGTGCGGGGGGGGGGTAAAAGCTTTTATTGACAATGATAGAGTTATGACAGGAACATGGATTAATGATGTACCCGTTATTAGTCCTGATATGGTGGAAACTGATGATGTAATTATTATTTGTGCTAAATCTTTTATAGATATAGAGAGACAGATTAAAAGGAAATTACCCAATCCGAATCTGTCCTACCGCATTTTACCGTTGCTGGATGATAGATTTAAAGAGTGGGATACGGTATTGTTAGATAGCTTAAATAAATTAGACATTTACAGAGAAGAGTACAAAAAGATGTTTGAAAAATGTGCAGATAAAATTTCAAGAGAGATATTGGACTGCATATTAAATTATCGTTTTACAATGAAATCTATGTGGCTGCAAAAAGCGTATGACATAACTAACGAGAGTGGAAACGGCAGAGAATATTTCGATTTTGAGGTTATAAAATTAAGCAAAGATGAAGTGTTTGTTGATTGTGGAGGATATATAGGGGATACAGTTTTGGAATTTGTGAAAACGTCAGATAATATATATAAAAAGATTTATTATTTTGAGCCTAATATGAAAATCTATAACAAGGCGGAAGAAAACCTAAAAAATGTGCATGATGTTCTCCTTATGCAGTCGGGTGTCGGGGAAAAAGCAGGAGTTTTAAGTTTTGCTGGTGAGGGTGATTCCGGACATATAGATTATGAGGGAATGGAAACGATTAATATTGTTACGTTGGATGAGGTTGTAGCGGATCAACCCACTTTTATTAAAATGGACATAGAAGGAGCAGAATTATCAGCACTACAAGGTGCGTCAAAGCTGATACAGAAACATAGACCCAAATTGGCAATCTGTGTTTATCATAAACCTGAGGATTTATTTGAAATTTTAGAATTCATTGATTCTTTTGGGATTAACTATAAATACTATTTTAGACACTATACAAAGGGAGTTTCCGGAACAATTTTATATTGCATTCCACAGAGTGAATAGGTAGGGTATGAAAATACATGATTTTTTTCAGAACAAGAAAATGAATTATATCATTGCCGAGATTTCTCAGAATCATGATGGCAGTCTGGGACAGGCGCATGCTTTTATTGACGCGGTAGCAGAAACAGGGGCGGACGCAATTAAGTTCCAGACGCATATTGCAGAGGAGGAGAGTACGCCTGACGAGCCTTTTCGGGTCAGTTTCAGCTACTGTGATAAGACCAGATATGATTATTGGAAGCGCATGGAATTTACGCTGGAACAGTGGCAGGGGTTGTATGATCATGCGGTGGAAAAAGGGCTGGATTTTCTGAGTTCTCCCTTTTCGGCGGCTGCTTTGGAGATGCTGGATAAGGTTGGTGTGCCGGCATGGAAATTTGGCTCTGGGGAGGTTTTTAATGGTTTGCTGTTAAAGCGGGCGATAGGTACGGGAAAGCCGATTATACTTTCTACAGGTCTGAGTACACTGGAAGAAATTGACAAGCAGGTTAAAATGGTCTGTGAGGCGGGTAATCCTTTGCTTCTGATGGAGTGTACGACAGCATACCCGTCAAAAGCAGAAGAAATACCAATAAAGATGATTACCCATTATCAAAAGCGTTATCATTGTCCGATTGGGATTTCAGATCATTCCGCTACGATTTATCCTTCTTTGGCGGCTGTCGCGCTTGGCGCAAGAGCGGTTGAAGTTCATGTAACGATGAGCAGGGAAATGTTTGGACCAGATGTAAAAGCTTCTGTGACAATAGAAGAGTTGAAACAAATTGTGGACGGCGCCGAATTTATCGGGAAAATGCTGGAAGTTCAGGAAGATAAAAGCCAGTTGCCGGATAACAAAAGGGAGTTAAGAACGATATTTTCAAAAAGTATCTACGCAAAACACGATTTGAAATCAGGCGAAACCTTAAACGATGATTCTGTGGGAATAAAAAAACCATTTTGTATAGATGGCATAGCTGTTGAAGACTTTGATAAAGTAATGGGGAAGAGGATATTAATGGATATTGCCAAGGATACTGTGATTAAATGGGAGAATATTGAGAAATGAGAAAGATATGTGTTGTAGTTGCAAGCAGAGCCAATTACGGACGTGTAAAGCCGGTGCTGACGGCTATCAAAAACCATGAGGATTTGGAACTGCAGTTAGTGGTAGGAGCTTCTATGATGTTGGAGCGATATGGAAAAGCAGTTGAAGTAGTTGAAAAGGATGGTTTCGTTCCGGATAAGAAAATTTATTATATGCTTGAAGGAGAGAGCTTGAGCACGCAGGCAAAATCTACAGGGATAGGGATTATAGAATTGTCCACGACTTTTGAGGAATTAAAACCTGATGTAGTTATTACAGTAGCGGATAGATTTGAGACAATGGCAACTGCTATAGCAGCCAGTTATCTGAATATACCGTTGGCTCACATTCAGGGCGGAGAAATTACGGGTAATATTGATGAAACCGTGCGGCATGCGATTACTAAGCTGGCACATTACCATTTTCCAGCAACTGAGAAAAGCAAGGAACGATTGATAAAAATGGGAGAAGAAGAGTGGCGAGTCTTAAATACAGGCTGTCCCTCTATAGATACGCTAATGCAGCAGAGTCTGGAACTTAAAAACTGTGAAGGCTTTATAAATCAAGGAGTCGGCTTTCGTATGGATCTTACAAAACCGTATATTTTGGTAGTACAGCATCCGGTCACATCAGAAGTAGATGATGGATATGAGCAGATAACGGAGACCCTTAATGCATTAAAGAATTTTGAGGAACAGAAACTGGTGCTATGGCCTAACATCGATGCCGGCAGTGATAAAGTTTCTAAAGGAATCAGGGTATTCCGTGAACGTAATCGCATGCTGCCTTATAGATATTACAAAAATTTTCCGCCTGAGATTTATAATTGCCTGTTAGCAAATGCATCCTGTCTGGTGGGAAATTCCAGCTCATTTATCAGAGAGGCATCGTTCTTAGGAACTCCGGCAGTTATTGTAGGTGACCGTCAGGAAGGCAGGGAACACGGAGTTAATGTGATACAGGTAGACAATACCGGTGAAGAAATACGTAAGGCGGTTGAAAAGCAAATTGCACATGGAAGATATCCGTCTGAGACAATTTTTGGTAATGGAACTGCAGGGAAACAGATTGCAGATTATTTAGCAAAAGTTAAATTGGATATAAACAAGAGAATGACATATTGAGGTAATGGAAAATATGGATTATGCAATTAAGCATTGGGAAGAGAATACTGATTTTGAAGAATTGAAGAAGCGGATAGGTGAAAAAAAGATTGTCGTTTGGGGAGCATATATTGGCGGAAAGCATGTGAGAAGGATTTTGACGGAAAAAGGTTTTTCGGTCAAGTCTTATGTTGACGGGCATAAAAGTGCTTGTGAATATGATGATTTACCAATAATAAGACCAAATGAAAAAAATGAAGAAGATGTTTATATTTTTATCGCTGTAATTGGTGTGAGAAAAGAGATCATGCGCTACCTGAATGAGTGGAATATGAAGGAGGGGAATGATTATACATACATATCTAAAATGATTCCCAGTGTAGTGGTTACAGAGTGTACGGGGGGATATGCGGATCATAATGGGAATCGATTGGAGTGTAAGGATGATCAGATTCGATGTAGAATAGAATTCAAAGGATTCAATAGCAGCATTAGAATTGGAAGAGATTTTGCTGCATTAAAAGGGGCTAAAATAACAGTGGAAAGTGGGTGCGAGGTAGTTATAGGCGATAGCATGCGATTGTGTGAGAATGTCGTTGTGGAGGTTTTGACAGATGGAAAGCTTAAAATAGGAAATAATTGCTTATGCTATAAAGATTCCAGAATAAGTTGTAAAGGAAAAGAAATAAGTTTGGGCAATTATGTAACCATGGGTGATAGATTTTTTTGTTCAAATAGCAAGTCTTCCGTCATAAGCATTGGCAATGACTGTATGTTTTCTCATGATGTGAGTGTTTTAGCTGGTGGACATAGTATTTTTGATATAGAAACGAAAGAGAATGTTTCCATGAAACGGCAAAGGTGTGTCAAAATAGGAAATCATGTATGGCTGGGTAAAAATGCAGTGATTTTGCATAATGCTGAAATCGGTAATGGCTGTATAGTGGGAGCTTCCAGTGTGGCGAAAATAAAGACGGGTGACAATTGCATCATTGCAGGAAATCCGGCTAAAGTTATTAAAACAAACCACACATGGGATCGGAGAAGCGATATTGAGTTTGAGGATATTTAGTATTGGCTGGGTGTTTTGAATATGATTTTGCTAAGGAGAGCAGGGAATGCCTTATTGTTTTGACAGAAAAAGCCGGATTATAATTTTGGGGAAAAATATTCGCGCAGAGGATCTTGAGGGTAATTTGGTAAAAAATGGATTTTGCAATTTGTGTATATGTGGCGGTGAATTAAACACAGTTATCCAAGATGAAAAGACGGATCAAGACGCGATATGGTTCCTTGCATTCCAGAATGCCAGAAGACACAAAGAGTTTGCCGTTAAATTACATGAACTAGGGATAAACAAAATTATCTTTTTGCCGACAGATGAAGCAGTCAATTGGAAAGAAGCAATTCGCATAAGACAGATATACAATTATTTGCTGTATGGAGAAGCGGAAGAGGGGCTGCAGGTGCCGTTTTATGATGAAATAGTGAAGCGGTCGATTGATACGGCGAACGCAGTTATAAGTGAAGCGTGTGGAATGACCACCTTTTATGCCCGAATGGAAGCAATATTTGTTAATAACCTTTACAAAAAATGCAGCAAAAGCGGGCATGCAATCAGTTTGCCGCTTGTAGGACATTATAGAAGTATGTTTGAAAAAATGGCAGGGCAGGATGCGGAGGAGTCAGATTACCAGGAGTACTGCGAAGAGCAGAGATTTACAAAGGAAAATTACGAAGAAAAAACATTTGACAGATATCAGCTATATTGTCTTTTTAAAAAAAATATAAACAGGGGAGAGTTCTTTTCTGCTTCTGCGTCAATTGTCGCAGGGAATAAAAATGGTGTGTTTCATATCAAAGAGGGACTACATAGAGCAGTGTTTTTGATGATGCAGGGATGGTCATATATTCCGGTGATGATTTCGACAAAAGAATTTCAGACAATATATCCTGAAGAAAAAATAGCAAAGGTACGGGAGTTTTTTGAGAAAAATCAAATCGATAAAACTGTCACGCCAATTGCACACCCTGCGTTTTATAGTTTTCCAGCAGAAAAGGAAACGATGGAGCCTTCCGTGTTGACAGCGGTTAAAAAATTATGGGGCATTGGAGGATTTTTTGGGAAAAAGATTTTAGATATGAGTGATTACAATTCTTATTTTGCCAGAAATATTGGAAGGGTATTATGGGATTGTGATGATGTAGTGATTGAAAGCCGTGAAACGGATGAAGTGAAGTTCCGACTGGCGGTTTTATATAATGATTTACTAAATATTCAAAATGTTAAAGTCGAGTATCAGTCTTCATTAAAACTATGCTCAAATTATGATATTGTTTTTCTGTTAGGGAAAATAAAATTCGATAGCGAAAACATTAATTTTCTGGTCTCTCTTGATTTGTACGTGCAGGATGCAGTGGTTTTTGAGTGCGACATGGAAGACAGCGAGGAACAGATTGGTTTATTTACAGCAAATACAGGTTTTGATGAATGTGTTTATCTGCATCAGTATTTTAGCGGAGCCAGAATGAGACAAGTTTTAGTTTTCAGACGAAAAAAGGAGAAATCAAAATGACAGATGCATTAAGAAAAGAATGGGATTCAATTATTAGGCGGTCTAATATATATATATACGGTGCAGCAAATACAGCGTCAAGGCTTTATGATTTTATTAAACAATTGGGGTATCAAGAAAATATGAAAGGATTTCTGGTAACAAATGCTGAAGATAATGTGCATGAATTATGCGGGCTGCCGGTTAGTGATGTACGTTACTTTAATGATAAATCAGCTTGTATACTGGTTCCACATAAGGGAGTATATAAAAAGCAGATATGTGATTTGCTGGAATCATTGTCCTTTGAAAATATTTGTCCTGTAGGACAGTTGATAGAAAAGACCAGACAAGAAAGGCAAGAGCGTATCAAATTGGATCATGAAGAGGTGGGGTGGGAAAGTTATAACCTAAAATCGGAAGAAGAGAAAGAGAAAGATGCAGGTATGCGGGAAGTGATTCTGGCTGTCTTGAAAGATGGACAACCGGATTTTGGAGGTCTGGAGCCTTATCAGAGTCTGGAAGTGATTGGGCTTAAAGGAAAACGACCTACCGCATATAGAATAAATGAATATGGATTGGGTCAGATATTAAGGAAGCAGGATGATGTTTTGGATATTGGATGCAATTCTGGCTTTTTAGATATTTCAATAGCAGGAATGGTGCATTCTGTAACAGGCATTGAGTATGATGACAGCCTGGTCAAGGTGGCTGATTTGGCAGCAGATTATTTGAACGTGTCAAATTGCGAGTTTTTAGTTGGTGATTTTAATGATTGGTATAAGGACAAAGGGATGGGCTCAAAATATAATGTTATTTTCTCGTTTGCTATCCATCATTGGCTGAATCTTCCTTCTAAAGAATATGTGGCGATGATTGACCAGATGCTTAAAGAGGATGGATATGTTTGTTTTGAATCACATATTTATGGCGAAGATGCTGGATTTGACGAGTGCTATGAAGAATTTCTGAGACGGGGGTATCGCGTTGCGTGTGAAAAGATAATTAATGATGATGGTTTGCAGAATAGGCAATATGTATTATTTCATAAATAAAGTACAATATCCTGTATTGGCAGCAAATTGAAGAAATTTATAAAGCCCTGATGGGGGAAAGGCATAATAATGAAAAGTAAAAAAGTTAATCTTTTAAGGAGTAAAAATTTTGTAATACTAACTGGGGGGGCAGGATAAAAAATTAAAGGAAGATTTTCTCTCTTTTTTTAATATAAAAAGTTATAAGGCGTATGATATAGGGGGAGGCAATGTGCCAGCTCTGAAGAAGAAGCATGCGCCTGTGGTCTTATGCACTTACGACAAAGAAAAGTGTGGTCAAACGCTGAAACGTGCAGGAATTAAATATAAAAAGGATTATGTATTAGCGGAAGATTTGTTTGAAAGCATTGATTTGGATATTATGCGCGACTGTAGAAAATTGTATGCTTATGTTGGAGAGATGAATTTTAGGGACAGGATAGACTTCTGTTATCAATTATTTATCATCATGCATCATATCGGGAGAGAGGATATAGAGGATCATGATACAGTAAGGAAGATTGAGAAAACCATTTGTTACGTGCTAATGTTTTTCATTGAAAATTTATTTAGGAAAAAAGTTGTTTTTGTCAAAAATTTGAATAATGTGAGCATTACTAAAAAAGATTTTATATGTGTGAACAGCAGTAAAGAAGAAAATGATAAGATGCTATATCAAGAGGGAATTGCCAAGGGACGGAAAGTATATACCATACAAATGTTAGAAAGGTATTGCTTTGCATCCAGGTTGCTGCGTAAAACTTATTTTGATAAACGCCAAAATGGGTGTAAGTGCACTTTGCCATACGAAATGTTTTATATTAATCCAGACGGAAATGTTTGGCTTTGCCCTTGTTTTGGTGAGTTAACCGTAAGTGACTTGATAGGAAATTCGGCAGAGGAAGCATGGAATTCCACGATTGCCAAAATAATGAGGCTGTCTGTGGAAAATAATACATATACGTTTTGCGATAGGCGTTGTAAAGATTTTTGGAAAAACCCGGACGGTGTGGAGCTGCTGGAAAGAAAATCAATTAAACTTCCTGCCCAGCCATCTAAATTAATGGTTGCGTTTGATAGAGCATGCAATTTGAGATGCAGATCATGCCGCGTTAAGCCATATGTGAAAAATTGCTATGAAAAAGAGCAAACTATACTTCATTATGCAGACGTGATCAACAAGAGCGGCTGGTTAGACAATTGTGATAAATTGACTATTGGCGGCGATGGAGAAACATTTTTGTCCAAGGGATATAAGAAAGTACTCTTTGAAGATGCCAGTAAGATAAGAAAAAAAGTGAATATTATGACCAATGGGACATTGTTTACACCCACGATCTGGGAGCAGCTGGAGGGCAAATATGAGCATATTTCAATGTCTATCTCTGTTGATGCCGTAACTGAAGCAACTTATAAGAAATTAAGAGGTGGAAGTTTTAAACAGTTGATGAAAAATATGGAATTTTTGTCTGAATTGCGCAGGGAAGGTAAAGTGGATTTTGTTCAAGTCAATATGATTGTTCAAGAGGGTAATTATAGGGAGATGAAGGATTTTGTCCTATGGGCAAAGAAATTGGGATTTGACAGGGCGTACCTTTCTCCTATCTGGAATTGGGGAACATATTTAGATTCAGAGTTTAAGCGTATAAGTATTTTCGCAGACAGGGGAGAGCGTAAAATGAAGGCAAAGGTAAAAGAATGCTTGAAGGATGAGGTGTTTTCAGATCCCATTGTATTAAAACGATGGAGTCAGGGATAGATGTAATACGTGAGCGAAAGGCGCCAAAGGTGGAAATGATGACAGATATTAAAGGGTTTATCCTGAATGAGCTGGGGTACAGGTCAAGACGTGAGGCATTTAGAAAATGTTCTTATGGAGACAAAAATGAGCATAAGAAATTCAGAGTGCTGTGCAACAAAGATAAAAGTGCGAGCAGGCAAGGATTATTAAGTACAGTTTCTTTATTACTGCCTAATATCATTGAAGCGAGGCGGTATGGATACATTCCGGTGGTAGATCTTTGTAGAAATGGTCGTTGTCAGCCTTTGTTACAGGAACCGCATTTGGCGAAAAAAGAAAACGCGTGGGAATATTATTTTACACAACCGAATAGAGAAATTACCTTGGATGAAGTGAGGGAAAGCAAATACGTTGAGCAACAGATAAAATTTTGTTGTAATGAAAATTATTATATGGGAGATGAATGCTTTCGGTCAGATTTTCAAATCAGATTATTAGGGAAAGCGATACGCCAGAACATTCATCTTCAGCCGAAGATAAGGAATAGGATTGTACGTGAAAAAGGCATGCTGTTTCCACAAGCAGGTAAAATATTGGGGGTGGGGATTCGAGCAGGATATCGAGCAGGAATTGTCAGAAATATGTCCCTATTCGATAAGCACCCAATTGTGGGGTCGTGTTCAGACTACATTAGGAATATCGAGAAAAGACTGTCGGAGTGGAAATATGATTCGTTTTTTCTTGAAATAGATGATAGAAAATATCTTGAAGAGATAAGGAGGTATTTTGGGGAAAAGTGCATCTATCTGGAGAGACCGAGGGCCCATTATTTCCAGGATGCAGTGTTGGATATTCCGTGTATAGACCGTGATGAGATACGAACAGAAATAGATAGTGTTTCTTTAAGAAAGAGAAATGAGGATTATTTAGTTGAGTTATATCTTCTTTCCCAATGTGATGGGCTATATGTATCTAGAGGAACAGGGCATAATTTTGCTTATTTGCTTAATCATGGAAGATATGCACAAGCGGAGTTCATGGATTTGGGAGAATTTGAATTTGCAAAATAATGGGGGCAGGCAGCATTTATTATCAAAAGTCAATGAATGGATGTTATGGAAGAAAAGATGATTTACAGCGAGGTGTATAGAAGAAGCGTGGGAAATATATTTGAAGACAACAGAATCAACTTACACTATAGAAGTCACGTCAGAGTGAAAAATAAGATTTATTTTTCGGAAGCGTTTTTCAATGGATTGTTTGAAATGGATCTGGAGGATTTTTCTGTAAAATTTATTTGTCATTTTTCAGGAGAGGATAAGTTTCAAATAGTTTTACATGGAGAAAATGCAGTTTTTTATAAGAACATTATTTATTTTTTTCCACTATGTACCAATCGGATTCACTATTATAATTTGGCTGACGGTGAAGAACAAAGCATGATTGTACCGACACCTGGCGGTGAGGAGTTTGACGTGACCGGCGTTGTACAAAAAGAGAGCAAGATCTGGTTGTTTTCCGGTACGTCTAAAGGTGTATTTGTTCTGGATATGGAGAATCGGAGCATCAAAAGTGCAAGAACACTTAGCGAACGGTTATCAAAGTATAAGAATGTGGTTGGATTTGTTGGGATTCCGGAAGCGGGAAAAGCGTTCACTTATTGTCCGGCTGATTCAACATTGCTGGAAATTAGCTTGGAGAAAGAGCAGATCAAAGAACATAAGGTGCAGATCGGCAGCATAAAGGTCTGTTCAATCAATTATAACAGGGAAATGTTTTATTTTATAGATGCGGTTTCAGGTGACTTGTATGAATGGTCATGGGATGCTGGGCAATTGCGGAAATATTCAGTTTGTGGTTTGGAAAGACTTATGTCAGAAGGAGCTTCATTTTCCAGCTGCTGTTTTGTGGATGATGATATATACATGATTCCGCGTATGAGCAGGTATGTGATGAGAGTCAACAAAGAAAATGGAACAATAGAACGGGCATTTGATTATCCAGAGGATTTTCAATTTTTGGACAGTTGGAGGAAAGATTATATACCAGGAGTTATGCTGCTTTGCGAGAAGATAGACCATGAACTTTGGTTTCATCCATACGGAAGTAATCAGCTGCTTATTTATGATACAATTTCTGAGCAGGTTTCAATGAAGAAAATAACGATAGAGGCAGACAATATTTTTTCATGTGAAGCGTTAACTGTAGAAAATGTGTGGATGTCATTAGCGCATTTTTGCCATAATATAGAAAAGGAGGAGCAGAGCAATATAGTGGAAGATGAAGCATGTGGCAGAAAAATATATTTGGCAATAAATGAGTAGAAGGGTAGTATGGCTGGAGGCAGACGAGGGATGGAGGAAAAAGTTTTCATCTAAAGGATTTAAAAATATATGCCGATAAATATAATATGATTGGAAACATGTGTACAATGCAGACGCAGCACGTGCAAATCTAATTGTATAAAAGAATAGAATGACAGGGAAGGTCAGGTAATTATCATGGAGGATAAACGCAAGAGGAAAGATTGATTATTTTGAGAAGTAATAAGTCAATTTTGACTCTTGTTTTTTTGGTTTATCATTTTTATTGTCACAGAGAATTGGGGGAGCACATGAATACAGCATTGATATTGGCAGGCGGACGTGATGTCAGATTTAAAATGGATATTCCAAAGCAGTTTGTCAATGTGAATAACAGACCAATAATTGTGTATACATTGGAAATTTTTCAGAACCATCCTGATATTGATGAAATCATTGTCACGTGTCTGGAAGGCTGGCAGGAAATGGTACGTGTATATGGTAAGCAGTTTAATATTACAAAGCTAAAAGAAATTTTTCCAGGCGGTAAAGATGCGCAGGAATCTACATACCGCGGACTTGAAATATTAAAAGACCGGATGGAACAGGGCGATATTGTTATCGTGCATGATGCTATCAGGCCCATGGTGTCTGAGGAAATTATTACTAAAAGCATTAAGATGTGTCTAAAAAAAGGTATGGGTGTGGCGGCTACTTACATTATGGATACAATTATGCATTCCGGAAATGGAAAAGAAGGATTTCAGAGTATTAACCGTTATGAAATTATGAAAGTTCAGACCCCGCAGGCATTTGATTTTCAAGTGATATGGAATCTGCATCAGAAAGCAATTGAGATGAACAGCTTAGGTGCATGGGACAATAGCTCTATGATTACGAACATAGGCGAAAAGGTATATTTTTCTGAAGGCTCTGATTTGAATCTTAAGATCAATACCACAGAGGATGTAGAAATGTTTCGTGCCTTATATCGAATGAAGCATCCTGAGGAAAATACAGAAAGCAGATAACCTACCATATGTAAGGAGCAAAAGAATGAATATAGCGCTGATATTGGCAGGCGGCTGTGGCAGCAGGACAGAGCAGGATATCCCGAAACAGTTCATGAATGTTTATGATAAACCTTTAATTATTTACACACTTGAAAACTTTGAACGGCATCCTGAGATTGACGGAATTGCGGTGGTCTGCATTGATGGATGGCATGAAGTGCTTCGGGCTTATGCCAGCCAATATGGAATTTCAAAACTCAATTGGATATTGGATGGAGGAGAAGATGGACAAGCGTCTACGCATAAGGGGATTCAGGCATTAAAAGGGATTTGCGAAGAGGATGATATTATTCTGGTGCATGATGCGATACGCCCGTTTTTGCCAGAAGAGATTATAACAGATGCCATCGTGAAGTGCAGACGCAAGGGATCAGGATTAAGTGCGGTGAGATGTCAGGAGACGATTGTAAGGACCGATGATGGGAAGTCTGGAAGCGAAGGAATTTCCAGACAGGAGATTATGCGTGTACAGACCCCACAGGCATATAAGTACGGCAAAGCAGCATGGGCATATGAGGAGGCGGACAAAAGAGGAATTCGCGGAGAGGTTTATATCAACACTCTGATGCTGCATCTTGGAGAGACTGTATACTTTTCTAAGGGAACGGAAAAAAATGTAAAGATAACGACGATAGATGATTTGGAAATGTTCAAGGCGCTCCTAAAAATGGAGAGGGAAGACTGGATAAAATAGAAATTGAGGATATAAAAATGAGAAGGCTTCAGAAAAAACAGGCTGAGGATTTCATTGGACTGCTTAAGCAGGCTCATGAAGCAGTCAGAGAAGCAGTTAAAGAAAATGAAAAAAATACTGCAATGGATTTACTGGGGCAGTGTCAAGAAGGTGCCATCAAACTTGGAGAGTTGATTGAGGACACAGAAGGAGAGCAAGTTAAGACGATTTCGCTACTTGAGCGTTATTGTGAACTTGTTTATCAGATTTATCAAACGGTGGAACAAGGTCATAAGCTCTATGCGGAGCAGATATTTGCAGAGCTGCAGGAGGCGTTGATTTTTGTGGAAAACAGTGTGCGCGATGATATTAAGGTACGTACAGAAGCAGTGTTTCTTCCATACAAGGCATCCATGTGGGATTCACTGGAGAGTGTGTGGAAGGCAGCGGAGGAGGATCCTAATTGTGACGCATATGTGATTCCAATTCCATACTTTGATAAAAACCCTGATGGAAGTTTTAAAGAAGTCCATTATGAGGGAAGTGAATATCCAGATTATGTTAAAATAACGGACTATGACAGCTATGACTTTGAGAAACGCAGACCGGACATGATTTATATTCATAATCCTTATGATGAATGTAATTATGTTACAAGCGTTCATCCTTTTTTTTATTCTTCGAATTTAAAGAATTTTACAGAAAAGCTTGTTTATATTCCATATTTTGTTTTAGACGAAGTGGAACCGGAAAATCAGGAGACGCTGGAAAAGATGGAGCATTTTTGCGTTGTGCCGGGGGTACTTAATGCAGATAAAGTGATCGTGCAATCTGAGGCTATGCGTCAGGCTTATATTAATATATTGATCAGGGAAGTTGGGGAGAGCAGCAGAATAATTTGGGAAAAGAAGATTTTAGGTCTTGGGTCGCCTAAGATTGATAAGGTATTGTGTACAAAGAAGGAAGACTTGGAAATATCCGAAGAGTGGCTTAAAGTTATTAAAAAGTCGGATGGCAATTGGAAAAAGATAATCTTTTATAATACAAGCGTGACTGCATTGCTACAGCATGATGAAAAAATGTTAGAGAAGATGAAGGAAGTGTTTCGATTTTTTGAAGGTAATCAAGAAGAGATAGCGCTTTTATGGCGTCCGCATCCGCTTATTAAAGCGACCATTGAAAGTATGCGTCCAGAACTTTGGCTGTCATATCAGAAGATTGTGGAACAATATAAAAAGGAAGGATGGGGCATTTATGATGATACGGCAGATGTAGATAGGGCTATGATTATATCTGATGCATATTATGGCGATTATAGCAGTTTAGTGCCCTTATATCAGAAACTTAAAAAAAATGTGCTTCTGCAGAATATAGATATTTTGAATTGATGGAAAGGGAAATCAAATGGAAAAAATTCAATTAATAAAGAAAAAAAGTAAACTGCTGGCAATGGTAATAAGAAATAATTATACCTGTGATGGGGTAGATTTTATTACGCCAAGCGAATACTCACAGCAAGTTGCCTACATGCATCACCCGACGGGAAAAGTAATTGATGCGCATGTGCATAATCTGGTACATAGGAATGTAGTGATGACCCAGGAAGTACTCATGATTAAAAAGGGAAAGCTCCGGGTTGATTTTTATGATGACTATGAGGATTATTTAGAGAGCACTGTTTTAGAATCAGGTGACATTATTTTATTGGTTTCTGGCGGTCATGGCTTTACGGTTTTAGAAGAGGTGGAAATGCTTGAAGTGAAGCAGGGACCGTACTCAGGAGATGCTGATAAAAAGAGATTTGTGGGAATAGGTGATAGTGAAGTAGTTTATAAAGACCAGTCAGAGGCGTAAGCAGGCTTCCGAATGATAATAAAGAGGATATGATATGAGCTTTATACCAGTTAATGAACCGTTGTTAAATGGAAATGAAAAGAAATATTTATGTGAATGTATTGATAGCGGATGGATTTCATCAGAAGGTCCCTTTGTCAAAGAGTTTGAGCAGAAAATGAGTGCGTCTGTTGGAAGAAAACACGGAATTGCAGTATCTAATGGTACTGCAGCGCTGGAAGTGGCAGTTCAGGCACTAGGAATCGGGGAAGGCGATGAAGTTATTATGCCCACATTCACGATTATTTCCTGCGCAATGGCTGTCACGAAACTTGGAGCTGTCCCCGTGCTGGTTGACAGCGATTTATATACCTGGAATATGAAAGTTGACGAAATAGAAGCAAAAATAACAGATAAAACAAAGGCGATTATGATCGTTCATCTATATGGTCTGCCGGTTGAAATTGATGCGGTATTAGCGCTGGCAAAGAAATATCATTTAAAGGTGATTGAAGACGCAGCCGAGATGCATGGACAGACTTATAAAGAAAAGCCTTGTGGAAGTTTTGGAGATATCAGCACATTCAGCTTTTATCCCAATAAGCATATTACCACAGGGGAAGGCGGCATGGTAGTTACGGATGATGAGGAACTGTCTGAAAGATGCCGCATGCTTAGAAATCTATGCTTTAGAAAAGATGTCAGGTATATCCATGATGAAATCAGCGATAATTATCGATTTACGAATTTGCAGGCAGCGGTGGGGCTTGCGCAGTTAGAACGGCTGGATGAATTTGTTGAGCGCAAAAGAGCAATGGGCAGATATTACACAGAAAGATTACAGGACATAGACGGGTTGATATTGCCTGTTGAGAAAACAGATTATGCAGATAATATCTATTGGGTATACGGGATGGTTTTAGACAGAAAGATTCAGACTGATAATAAAGCAGTACAAAAGCTTTTGGCAGAAGAAGGCATCGGATCACGGACTTTTTTCTGGTGCATGCATGAACAGCCAGTATACCAGAAGGAAGGTTTGTTTTCAGGCGAAAAATATCCTGATGCAGAATATTTGGCAAGGAAAGGGTTTTATATTCCCAGTGGTCTTGCTTTGACGAAGGAGCAGATGGACAAAGTAATATCGACTCTAAAGCGGGTAATGGCTCAAATAAATTGAGGGAGGATAGAAATGGGCAAGAAAAAGGTAGTAGTTTTTGGACTTGGAAGGGTGTATAGAACTTTCCTGGATGTATATGACAGGTCAAAAATGGATATTATTGCGCTGAGCGATAACAATAGAAGCTTATTTGAAATGGGGATAGAGGATTGTGAAAATCTTGTAAAGCCAGAGGAAATTAATAAATTAGATTTCGATTATATCATTGTTACGTGTAGTTTTTATGATGAAATTAAGAAACAGCTCGAAGGCTATGGGATTCATAGAGAATGTATTTTGAACTTTTATGCTGTATGGGAAAACTTGTTAGTACAGGATAATTATCAGAATCATGATGAACTGCTGGAATTATTAAAAGAAAATGTGCCGATGGCAGTGCATTATGAATATGAATTTTATAAACTAAGGATGCTTCAGGAAAAAAATCTCTTTTTAAGTGCCAAGAACTTTATTAATTCTACGAAAAATCAAAAAATAAACACATTAGAAGAAGTAGAATTTCAGGTATATTCACAATTTGGAGAGGATGGAATTATTCAATGGCTGATTCATAATGTTGAAATTGATAAGAAAACATTTGTTGAATTTGGTGTTGACGATTATTCGGAAGCCAATACGAAATTTTTGTTGATGAATAATAATTGGTCCGGGTTAGTGATGGATGGTAATGTGGAGAGTGTAGACCGGCTAAAAAAATGGAATCGCAGATGGCTATATGATTTGACGGCGATCGCAGCTTTTATAACAAAGGATAATATAAACACGCTTATTTCACAGGCGGGGTATATAGGCGATATCGGCATATTAAGTATAGATTTAGATGGAAATGATTACTGGATTTTAAAAGCCATTGATTGTGTGTCCCCCCGTATTCTGATTTGCGAATATAACAATGCGTACGGAATGGAAGAAATGGTAAGTGTTCCTTATGATGCGGAATTTATGCGAACGAAAAAGCACTATAGCAATTTATATTGGGGAGCATCCATTGCGGCATTTTGTGACTGGGCTGAGAAAAATGGATATTATTATATGGGAAGCAACAGTGCAGGAAATAATGCCTTTTTTGTCAGAAAGGATTGTATAAAGAAAGAGATGGTTCCTGCCGGGGCGAAGGTATTTGTGGAAAGCAAATATAGAGAAAGCATAGATGAAAAAGGGCAATTTACTTATTTAGGCGGTATTGACCGTTTGAAATGCATGGAAGAAATGGAATTAGTTAATTTAAAAACGAATTGTGTAGATACCATAAAGAATATATATAATATATAGGGGGTTAATGATGGAAGTGTTTGGAGATTACGCGTATTATTATAATTCATTTTACCAGGACAAGAATTATAGAGAAGAAGCGTTACAGGTAGACTGCCTTTTAAAGAAATATGGGAAAGATGTTTTTACAATAATCAATTATGGCTGTGGAACAGGAAGACATGATGTTGAACTGGCTAAATTAGGATATCAATGCACAGGAATAGATTTAAGTACTCTTATGATCGGGCTGGCAAAAGAAAATGCAAAGCAGGAAAAGCAGAACATAGAGTTTTCAGTGTCAGATATCCGGAACTATGAGCCGAAGCAGCAATATGATGCAGTTATATCATTGTTTCATGTGATGAGTTATCAGAATACGAATGAAGATATTTTTGCCGCTTTTCGGAGCGCGAGGAAAGCGTTAGGTAATGGTGGATTATTTCTTTTTGATGTGTGGTATGGATCGGGGGTGCTGAGTGATAAACCAAGCGTAAGGGTCAAGGAGATTGAGGATGATAGAAACAGACTTGTCAGAATTGCAAGACCGGTAATGCATGAAAGAGAAAATGTAGTAGAAGTAAATTATGAGGTGCAGGTTATTAACAAGGAAACAAGCAAGGTTCAGATGATAAATGAAACTCATAATATGAGATATTTTTTTAGACCGGAATTACAAATGCTATTAGAAAAGGCGGGGTTTGAACTGCTGGATAATTTGGATTGCAACACACTTGGAAAAACAAGTTTTGACTCATGGACAAGTTATTTTGTAGCAAAGGCGCAATAAAAACAGCGATGGAGGAGCATTATGGAAAAAGTATTACTGCTATGCCTTCAATTGGGATGTCCAATTGAGCTTTCTCCAGCAAGATATCAGCTTATACAAGAATTACGAAAACAAAATTATGAAATTTATGTTTTCTATCCTGGAACGATACTGAATAAAGAAATCAGGGGGCAAATACAACATCTTACAAACACATTGAATTTGTCTAAAAAAGATATAAGAAAGAAAATAATGGATATAGCGCCAAGGCATGTTATCGCTTTTACGTATGAAGATACCAGAATACTTTATTATCTTCCACTTGTAATGAAAAGAACGTCGTTCATATATTTTAATTTGGAAATATATACGGCATACATGGAACGATATATACAGCCTCAAGGTTTTCTTTTTCATATAAGGTGCCGAGCCGCATATCTGCCCAATAAAGTTAAAGAGATGATTTATACAAAGCAATGTAAATTGTTTGTCATTCAAGATGCTTTACGCAAAAGGATTGCAAAAAAATATTATCTAAGCCATCCCAATACATTATTGATTCCAAATTCATATATATATTATGATGAAGGAAAATGGGGAGCGAACCGCCATGGAATGATTTATTCAGGAAGCATGAATAAAAATGTGCTTAAGTCGTTAGTAGAGGGTATGGATGCATTGCCGGATTTGCCGATTACACTTTCAGGGGTGACTGATGAATGGTTTAGGGCACAATATAAGAAGATATGTAAAGGGCACCCAAGCATAAAGGTACATGAACAAAAGTTATCACCTGAAGCGTTTACGGAGTATCTAAAGCAATTTTCAGTTGGCTTAATTTGGTACAGTCCGACTAAGGATGAAAACATAAATAATATAGGTATGTCTTCGGGTAAGTTGTTTAAGCATCTCAGCCTTGGACAGCCGGTTATCGTGCCTGAATGTCCTGGTATGAGCAGGGTAGTTGAAAGGTATAAGCTGGGAATCGTTATTCATGATTCTTCTGAATTAAAAGAGGCATATGAACAAATTATGGATAATTACTCATATTATCAGAAAAATATTAAATATGCATATAAAACGAAATTTGATTATGCGAAGGTGATTCAGCCCTTTTTAGGTCAATTGAAAAATTTTTAGGAAAAATAAAATGTGAAGGAGAAGACCATATGAAAAAAGCTATTATTTCTGTATTATCAGCATTAACAGGCGCCGCCATAGGAGCTGGTTTGACAGGGAAAGTGAAAGAAGAATCACTAAAACAGGCGAATCATTATGGAAGTAAACACTTAGAAATGTTCTTAATGATGAACCAATGGGTTAGAGTTAAGCAGAAAGGAGGAAATCTGGCATCCTTTTTTGCAGAAAATAATTATAAAAGAATTGCGATATATGGTATGGGATATGCAGGAGAAACTTTGATAGAGGAACTGAAAGGGACAGATATAGAAGTCGCATATGGAATTGATCAAAAAGCAGATTCTATTTTTGCAGATATAAAGGTCGTATTACCGGATAACTCGCTAGATGACGTCGATGCGATAGTAGTAACGGCGATTACTTTTTTTGATGAAATAGAAGAAAGATTATCAAAAAAGGTGGATTGTCCGATTTTGTCATTAGAAGATATTTTATATGAAATGTAGGCAAACAGATATGAAAGCAATTGTATGGGGAGCAGGCAGGATTGCCAAGGATTACTATACGAAAAAAGTTCTATACAGAAACTATGAGATTATCGCATTTACCGACAACAACTCCGCCCTCTGGCATACGGAATTTAACGGCGTACCGATTTTGCCTCCTGGAGAGATTTTGAAACTTCAGTTTGATGCGGTTTTTATCTGGAATGTATTTATTGATGAAATAGTGAAGCAGTTAGTGGAAGAGCTATATGTACCAGAGGATAAAATCCATACATTTCAGGATTTGGAAAAAGATCTTTGCAGGGATTTGATTAAGGGAAACAAGGACAGCAAGGATGTTGAAATAAGAAAAGTTTTGGATTATTATCAGGACAAAGGGTTCAATATCTATGGGTATTATGATAAGGAGCCTTCACTGCCGTGTTTTGTAGAGCGCGATAAGGAAGGATGGCCTTTTATCATGTTTGAAGGTAAAAGGATGTATTACCCGAAAGAGTATGCATTTGCAAGGGAGGATGGAAGAGAATGTGTCTATGATGTTCTGTTTGAGCAGGGAGAGCATTCGCCCCATCAATACATAACAAAAGAAGGACAGATACAGGAGGGAAGCATAATTATTGACGCGGGAGTATGTGAAGGCAATTTTTCACTCAGATATATTGACCGGGCAAAAAAAGTGTACCTCATTGAATCTGACCCAGAATGGATGGCAGCGTTAAGAAGGACTTTTAAGGATTATGAGGATAAAGTAGTATTCTGCCAGAAATTCTTGACAAGATATGATTCGGCGACAACGATTACCTTAGACACCTTAGTAAAAGAAAAGATTGATTTCTTAAAAATGGATATAGAAGGAGCCGAAGTAGATGCACTGCTGGGAGGGAAGGAAGTCCTGAAAAGGAGCAATGCCAATTGTGCTATTTGCAGTTATCATAGAAAAAATGATGCAGAGAATATTAGTTGGATTATGAAGAAACTGGGGTATCATACATCGGAATCAGAAGGATACATGTTTTTTGTATATGATGAACGGATTGCCGATTCTATGGATTTTCGGAGAGGATTAGTTTATGCTGATAAAGCATAGTGAATTGAGGAATGACAGTATGAAAAAAGTAGTGATGTTCGGCGCGGGAAATATTGGAAGGGGCTATTTTCATAATCCCAATAGGAAATACGAGATTGTTGCAGTGCTGGACAATAATAAAGATCTGGTGGGAAAAACGTTTGAAAATGAAATTCCGATTATCAGCCTGAATGAATACTTAGAAACATATAGGGCTTATGATATTGTAATAGCAGTATTTGAGCCGCAGAAGATCGAAAAGCAGCTTAAGGAGGCAGGCATTTATAACTATTGCATTGCGCCGGAAATCTATATTTTAGAGGATGTTCCAACGGATTCTGAGATCAGCCATGGAAATTGGTCTTCTTATTTGGAAAAAATGTTCAATAAAGAAGGCATGGAAATATTAGAAGTGGGTGCAAGGAATGTCACGGGCGATGTTCTCCGTAATCGTTTTTCAAAAGCAAACTATACCGGATTTGACTATTATCCCGGTGAGAATGTTGATGTTGTGGGAGATGCACACGAACTAAGCAGCTATTTCAATAAGAAATTCGATTTGATTTTCTGCAGTGCTGTTTTTGAACATCTTGCCATGCCCTGGAAAGTTTCCCTGGAAATGGTGAAATTGTTGAAAACGAACGGGTATGTTTTTATTGAAACACATTATTCGTATTCCAGTCATGAAAGACCTTGGCATTTTTTCCAATTCAGTGAGAATGCTTTAGATGCGCTGTTTCCGGAAAAGTTCGGGATGCAGTGTATAAAAAAGGGCTGTTCCAATTTGATTGTGGGCAGGTTTTCAGAGTATGCTTCGGAGTATCTTGTAGGGCAAAGAGTCAGAGGGCTTTATTGTCATTCCGAATATCTGGGGCAAAAAGTAAAAGAAGTGGATGAACTTTCATGGGATCATATGCGTCTGGAAGATGTAGTGAAATCAACAGAATATCCCAAACCGCAACAAGAATGATTTTGATGTAAAGATCATCATTATGGGACAAATAGAGGACATATAGGAAACATGAAGAGATTATGTATCTATCTTACTTACGATAAGCAAGGTATAGTGGATTCTTACATAGAGTACATGCTTAGAGAGTTGAAGACAATATCCGATAGGCTGATTGTGGTATGCAATCAGCCCCAAATTGTATCAGGAGAGCATTTCCTTAAATGTGCCGATTACATATATTACAGGGAGAATATCGGGTTTGATGCCGGAGGCTTTAAAGATGCGCTGTGTGAGTATTTTGGATGGAATCAAGTATGGGAGTATGATGAACTCGTATTGGTGAATGATTCTTTTTTTGGACCATTCAGACCAATGAGGGAAATATTTGACGAAATGAACCAAAGAGAAGCAGATTTTTGGGGATTGACGATGCATAAGGAATATACTAATCTTGAAGGCACACGGTTTACCCCGGAGCATGTGCAGTCATTTTTTTTAGTATTCCGCAACAAGCTCTTGCATTCTGACCTGTTTAAAGGATTTTGGGAGTCGATGCCCTATTATCAGTCTTTTTCGGAAGCAATCGAAAAATATGAGAAAAGGCTCACAAAGTTTTTTCACAATGCAGGATACACCTATGCTTGTCATGCAGATACAAGAGCGAATGATACGGATAATATCATAAACAATTTTAACCAGTTCATCATGATTCCCAATGAGCTGGTTCAAAAGCGCAATTTTCCATTTCTGAAGAAGCAGCAGATTGCTTACCATACGCTGGATCAGCAGACGCAGGAAAATATTCCCCTTGTCTTAGATTATATAAAGAACCATACAGATTATGATGTTAACATGATTTATGAGAATATCATTCGTCTGATGAATGTTTCCGATTTACAGCGGAGGCTGTGTCTGCATTATATCGTGAAAGATGAACCGGAAAAGAGCAGGCGTCAGAACTTAAGAATTGCCGTTGCAGTGGTGATAGAATATAGCAGTTCTTTTGCGTATGTGATGGAATATATAGAAAAACTGTCCGGAAAATATAACATATTGATCTTATCGAAGTCGGAAGAACTGCTTACCGATTACAGAAAAAAGGGGCTAAAATGTATAGCATGCATAGAGGATAACAGAAACAGGATTGCCGATAAATTGATATCCTTTGATTTTGTCTGTGTATTGCATGATGCGGATATGTCGTCAGACAGACGGCCAAGTTATGTGGGAAAGTCCAAGTTTTATAACGTCTGGGAAAACTTAGCTGGCAGCACAAATTATGTAATGAATGTAATTGATCTATTTGAGGAAAATGAAAAACTGGGTCTATTGACAACACCAGGCGCTAACTTTGGAGATTATTTTGGAAATATTGGCACAGGATGGAACGGCAGGTTTGAAGATGTATTCAGAGTTATAGAAAAAAAGCAGATTCTGTGCAATCTGGACTATTTGAAGCCGCCTTTTGAAATTATGAAAAACTACTGGATCAGAGGCGGATTGTTTGCAGAAATAAGAGATTGGGAATCAAATTTCTTAGAACTGCTTCCTTGGATTTGGTGTTATATCGCCCAGAGTCAGGGTTATCTTTCAGGCATTGTGGAGAGTGAAAGATACGCGGGGATGAATGAAATAAATAAGCAGTACTATCTGGATGCTATTTGCACACAAATCAGGGAACAATTTGGAGACTTCCGGAATTTTGTGGAATTGCAGGAAGTGCTTTCCAAAAGGGCAGTGGTGGACTATTGTGAGAAATATGAGAAGATTTACGTATATGGTACGGGAGAATTTGCCAGAAAATTCAGTCCTGTAATGCCCAATATAGAGGCATATGTTGTGTCTGATAATCAGAATAAACTTGAGGTCTTTCAAGGCAGGAAGGTATTTTATCTTTCGGAAATCAGCAGCACGAAAGGCGTTGGACTTGTAATCTGCCTGGATAAAACAAATCAGGCGCAGGTGGTGCCAAAGCTGTTGGAACGCGGCTTCAAGGACTACTTCTGTGTTTAAGGTGTGGTGAGATGTGTATGAACAGTGAATTGTTAAATAAGTGCAGGAATGCAGAGACAATATTTATTTACGGCGCCGGTGCGGTTGCCGACATTTTCTATATTTTTTTGAAGCAGAATCAGATACAGGATAAGGTGAAATCCTTTGTGGTCACAAAATCTGATGCAAATTTGCCTGACAAATTTGGGATTCATACGGTTACGCTTTCAGAAGTGGCGGATGAACTAAAAAATGCACTGGTAATTGTAGCCGTACAGTCTTTTACTCAGGGAGAGATTGAAAGTGTGCTGCAGGAAAACGAAGTATCTGGCTATGATTGTGTTGATACAGAAGAATTGTTGAACGGATTTTATGATGAACTGTACCACGCGCCAATTGAGGAAAATAAAATCCTTTTTCAGAATCAATCCGGTGAAGGTTACGGAGGCAATCCCAAATATATTGCAGAAAAACTGATAGAGTATGATACAGACCAAAAACTGGATCTGGTATGGTCGGTGTTCCGGCACAGAGAGGGGATTCCCAAACGGGTCAGGCAGGTTCTTTATGGAAGTGAGGAATACTATAAAGAGTTAGCGACAGCAAAGGTCTGGGTGGACAATAGCCGGAAACCATTTTCGGCGAGAAAGCGCAAGGGCCAGTTTTACATTCAGGCATGGCATGGCGCAGCGCCCATTAAACGGGTAGAGAAAGATGCAGAGGATGTACTTCCGGCATACTACATAGAAGGCGCCAGAAATGATTCAAAAATGGCAGATGTGTTTCTCTCAGGAAGTGAATTTTATTCCCGGCTTTACCGGAAATCCTTTTGGTATGACGGAGTGATTTTAAAATTTGGACTTCCCAGGCATGATGTATTCTGGAACATGGCAGCAGTCCGCAGGAAAATATGCGATTTTTATAAAATAGAAGAAAATTACGGAATTGTATTATATGCGCCCACTTTCCGCGACTATCATGACATAGAATGTTATGATTTGGATATCGATCGGGTTGCCGAGGCACTGGAAAAGAAATTCCATAGACCTTTCCGCATGATGGTCAGCAGACATCCTGTGAATTATCAGGAATATACTTTTAAAAAGGATGCAGATTACATTGATGTGGGAGATTATGACGATTTTCAGGAGCTTCTTGCGGCGGCAGATATCTTGATTACAGATTATTCCGGGTGCATGTATGATTTCTCATATACCCAAAGACCTGTTTTTCTGTATCAAAAGGATTATGGCGAATATCTCAGGGACAGAAATTTTTATATACCCATGGAAAAATTGCCATATATAAAGGCATATTCCAATGATGAGATGGAACAAGCGATAGAAGGTTTTGACGGGGAAAGATATGCATCTGAATTGAAAACATTTATGGGTACTATGGGGAATTACGATGCAGGCAATGCATCTGAAAGAGTGGTGCAATATTTGAAGGAAAATGTCATTTCTTTTTAGATAGAAGGGATTAGGTTGAGGAATGAAATATAAGGCAAGATATATGCACTGGCAAATTGCATACAGGACATCACCCGAAGAACCGTTTAAGATGGTCCCCAACCCGGAATTTGCATGGGCGGCGGATCCATTCCTGATTAAGTATGAGGAAAAGATTTATCTGTTTGCAGAACTGTTTTTGTACAAGTCGGAGCGTAATGGTGTGATTGGATATTGTGAATTTATGGGTGATCATTTTTCGGAATGGAAGGTGACGATGGACGAACACTGGCATCTTTCCTATCCCAATGTATTCGTTTGCAATGGCAGACTATATATGTGCCCAGAGTCCTACCAGAAGAAGGAAGTGAGTGTCTACGAATTACAGAAGTTTCCCAATCAGTGGAGACAGGCGGAAACATTGTTTACCAATGTGCAGTATGTGGATACCACTTTTTTGCAGTATGAGGGCGAACAGTATATTTTCACCTTCAGCCCCACCTTTAAAGGCGATGAAGGAACGTTGCTTTTATATAAGAGGGGGACGGACGGAACGTTGTCAGAACCTCTCGAAATTACGGACGACGTCAGCTGCTCAAGACCGGGTGGCAACATCATCAAGGAGAAGGGGAAATTATACCGTGTTTCTCAGGACAGCACGCATTTCTATGGGGATGGCATCGTGTTCAGTGAGATAGATGCACTTTGGCCGGTTTACCGGGAACATGTGGTAAAGCGCATGACGCCCCAGAACCAGCAGGTGATAACAAAGAATAAGGTGCTGGGCATGCATACCTATAACAGATGCGGAAAGCTGGAAGTGATTGATGTGCGGTACTACGAACCGTCCTTCGGAGAATATCTGGCAGCCCAAAGGACGCATAAAGTGTTTTTAAATAAGTATTGATAGTCTAAGAGGAGAAAGAGAAGATGGCGGATAAGGAAAAAGCGATACTTTTTGGCAGAGGAATGGTCTATCAGCGTAAGAAAGAAAGGATCTTTGAGCAATATGAGGTAGTTGTCTTTTTTGACAGTGCAGCAGATCCTTCCGCACCGCCGGTGACGGATGAAGAAACTGGGATACTGGTAGTGAACCCAATCTTTGCTTTGAATTATCCGGAGGACCCAATCATTTTGTTGTCTTATGCACCGGGGCAGATGAGCAGACAGCTGCTTGGTATTGGGATAGAAAGAGAGCGCATCAGGTTCGGCGCTGCTATGGAACCTTTCAATACATTTGAAAAAATGCTTTTTGGAGACGGCATAGGAACTCTTTGTCTGGAGGGGCGGGATGTAATTTACCAGAATGACAGATATGGTTTGAGATTAGAAACGAATCCGACCGATTTAGAAGCAATTATAGAAAAACTCCGTGATACGCCGTTGTATCAGCCGAGCAAGGATATGCTGGATGCATTGCCGTTGCACCCGATTGACGATACATATGGGATGAACCGGGGCACGCCGGTGGACCGGTATTATATTGAGAAGTTTTTGGAAGCGAACCAGTCTCTGATTAAGGGAAGGGTGATGGAAATCGGGGACAGAGAATATACGGTCCGCTATGGAAAGGAAAGGGTACAAGAGTCTGTCATCCTCCATGTTATAAAAAGCAATCCTTCCGATAATATGATATGCGGCAACTTTGCCACAGGAGAGGGAATAGAGGAGGAGAGCATAGACTGCCTGATCTGCACCCAGACACTGCCCTTTATATATGACCTTCAGGCGGCGGCAGAAAATATGATCCGGGTCTTGAAAAAAGGTGGGACTGCTTTGATTACCGTAGGCGGAATCTCACAGATTATCAGTTATGAAAAAACCTATTTTGGACACTATTGGAGTTTTACAGATATGTCATTGAGGAAGCTTTTTGAGGGGGTGGCGGATGTGGAGAGTGTTCAGATTGGCACCTATGGAAATGTAAAAGCAGCTTCTGCGTTTTTGTATGGCATAAGTCATGAGGAAATGAAACCGGAAGATTTGGAATATCATGATGAAAATTATCAATTGATTATTACAGCAGTGGTTACCAAAAAATAAGGGGATACCAAAGGAGCCTATATTGATATGAAGAAAATATTGCATATGACACCGCCGGAGGTAAGCAATGGCGTGTACAGATATATTTTTAATCATATGCCTTTTATAGACCAAAGTAAGTATGAATTTTCTTTTTTAACCAAGTCAGCAGATGAATTGAAAAGTTCAAAGGAATATGAACGGTACCATTTCCCGATCTACCGCCTGCAAAATGTACAACGCAACGGGCGGGAGGAATTTGAAAAAGAGATCAGGGGTATTCTCGCCAATGGATTTGATGCTATACATCTGCACACAAGTTCATGGAGAGGATTTTTGATTGAAGAGATTGCTATGGATATGGGGATTCCAAAGGTCATCGTACATTCACACAGCTCGGGCATTGATTTCTGCAATGAAGAAGAACGTGAACGAATCTGGAAAGATCATACCTATTATAAAGAGCATTTCACCATGCAATATGCGACAGATGTGTGTGCCTGCTCCCGGCTTGCGGCGGACTGGCTGTTCAGTTCCCGGATACCGAGAGAAATTATCCGCACGATGCCTAATGCAGTGGATGTGAAAAAGTTTCACCTAAATAGGAAAGTTCGGGAACAAATGCGTAGGGAACTGGGCGTAGAGGGACGCGTTGTGGTTGGAAATGTGGGAAGATACAGTTTCACGAAAAATCAGGAATTTTTGGTACGGGCGTTCACGAAAGCATATAAGAAGAATAAACAGCTGTTTTTGATCATGATTGGAGAAGGAGAACGGGCGGAAGAGATCAGGAGACTGGTGGAGCAGCTGGGTATGACAGCGCATATCAGGTGTCTGGGCTGGAGCGAGCGGATTTCCGAATATCTGCAGGCGATGGATGGATTTTGTCTCCCATCTAAATTTGAAGGACTTCCCATATCAGTGGTGGAAGCACAGGCGGCAGGGCTTAAATGTCTGGTTTCAGATACCGTAACAAGAGAAACAGATTTGACCGGGCTGATAACCTTTCTTCCATTAGAGGAAGAAATTTGGACAGAGAGTATTGCCGATTTAAAAGCAGACGGGGACAGGCAGTGGATGGATGAGGCTTTCGATCAAGCGGCTTATAGCATGGAAGCGTCGTGCCAAAGGCTTACCTCATTATATGATTCATAACCTGGAATGAAATAAATGATAGAAAGAAGGGGTACAAATGGCAGTCTGGAGAGGAAAGGAATATGCGTATATAGTCGGATATGGTGCGGCAGGCGGATACTATGAAAAGACCAAAAGGCAGCTTGCCCCAATCATGAACCTGGATTATCTTTGTGACAGAAAGTGGGAAAACAGCGATCAAAAAGAGTATGATGGGATTCCGGTGGTACATTTAAAAGATTTAAAAAATCTTCAGGGCGCATTGGCAATCATCTTTGCGTCGGGTCATTGGATGTATGAAGCGATCAAAGGTGATTTGGATGCGCTGGGGGTGGAATCGGTTCATGTTAACGAGGTGATCGGATGCAACAAGATTCTGGATGGAAAGACGCTAAAGGAACAATTCCCTGCCGGGTGTTATGAGGATGTACATGGGAATAAAATTTATTTTGATCAGACTCTCTCAGATAAAATAACAATCCTTTTAGGGGGCGGCAATAACATACTGAGAGTGGGGAAAAATGTGACAGCAGCCCATCTGCTGATTGTGTTTGGTAATAACGGATCCTGTAATATTGGAGATGATACGGAAATCATCGGCGCTGAATTTTATATAGCGTATGGCGGTATACAAATAGGAAAGGATTGTCTGTTTTCGACCCAGGTGGTACTTAGGACCCATGACGGGCACCATATATTTGATGCAAATACACATCAGCGTGTGAATTATCCCAAAGATATAGAAATTGGGGATCATGTCTGGATTGGCTTTAGGGTCATACTGCTGGGAGGCGCAAAAATCGGAACGGGTTCGTTGGTAGGCGCCGGTGCAATTACGTCAGGGCAGTTTGGAGAGCACACCGTTATTGCAGGCATGCCGGCAAGAGCGATCAGGGAAAATGTATGCTGGAGCAGGGACGATACAGAGTATTTTAATTGGTCTAGTTTGGATGAATGTATATCCAGAGGGGTGTAGAATTGTGGATCAGATATGTGTGGCTGTTTATGGCGCCCAGATGGTGGCAGTGAGCGTCTATTATGCAATAAAAACATTATATAAAGATTGCAGGGTAATTTGTTTCATTGTTAATAATCTCACAGGGAATCCGTCATCAATTGATGGACTCCCTGTTGTGCCATTGGATAAATTTCAGGAGACCGACATTAAAATACTGATTGCCACACCGGAAAATCACCATGAAGCGATAGTGGACGCATTGAGGAAAAAAGGCCTGAAAGACTATGTGTGCATGGATTCCCGCACAGAAGCGATGCTGATGGAGAAGTATTACAAAAAAACGGGCAGGTTTCCAATTTTACATGATTGTCCGGAGGGACGGCAAAAAGCGGATCTTGCCGTGTATATGACGAGATTCCATAAAGACAAGCCTTTAAAATCCAGTTATCGGGCGCAGAGCTGGATCTATCCGATTCAGGCTGGGGCGGCTCTTGCGGAGACCAGTATTGCGGATGTGCGCGACGACCAAGGGGATAATATTTCGGAAAAAAATGCCAACTACAGCGAACTGTCTGCTCTATACTGGGCAGGGAAGCATGGGACAGCAGACTATCTTGGGTTATTTCATTACCGGAGAATTTTGGATGTACAGGATGAGGATTTATTCCGCTTGCTGAAAAATGACGTGGATGTCATATTGCCTTACCCTACCCTTCATTATCCGAATATAGGAGAACATCATAAACGTTATTTGAAAGAAGAAGACTGGAATGCTATGCTGCATGCTTTAGAGGAACTGGCGCCTTTATATGCAAAAGCTTATGAAGGGATTTTTTCGGGACAATTTTTTTATAACTATAATATGCTCATTGCAAAAAGAGAGGTCTTCCGGGCATTCTGCGATTGGATGTTCCCGATTCTTGCACGCACGGAAGAACTGAGCAAACCGAAAGGATGGGAGCGTGCGGACCGTTATATAGGATATCTTGGAGAAAATTTGACAACCCTTTATTTTATGTACCATCAGAGGGATTTTAAGATTGCACACACGGGGAGATGGATGCTTGTGTAGGGGGAAAAGAGGCAGAAAGGAAATAGATTTGAAGGATATGGATTTGAAAAGCAATGATTTATATGAGCGTGAATTAGAAAATTTGAAAAATCAAGATATACTGTGGGAAAAATTGGCGGGCAGGACGGTCATGATTTCCGGCGCCACGGGAATGATCGGAAAGTGCCTGATTGACTTGATCATGTTACGAAACCAAGATTCGGAAGCGCCCATAAAAGTAATTGCGCTCAGCAGGAGCATAGAAAAGGCGGAGGAACGTTTTGGCGCTTACAAAAACCGCGGAGATTTACGCTACATTTCTTGTGATGTTAACAAGGAAATACCGGAGTGCGGCGAGGTAGATTATATCATACATGCCGCCAGCAATACGCATCCCCTTCAATATGCGCTGGATGCCATAGGAACAATTGCATCCAACGTGATCGGAACTAAAAATCTGCTGGACTATGCTGTCTGGCATGGCGTGCAGCACTTCTGTTTCCTGTCTTCGGTAGAGATCTACGGTGAAAACAGAGGGGATACTGACAAATTTGATGAAAAATACTTAGGATACATTGACTGTAATACCCTGCGGGCAGGATACCCGGAGAGTAAGCGTTTGGGCGAGACCCTGTGCAATGCGTACCATCAGACCCATGGTCTTACATTTTCGATTCCCAGACTCAGCAGGGTATATGGTCCCACTATGCTCTCTGGTGATACAAAGGCAATCTCACAGTTTATTAAAAAAGCGGCAGCAGGGGAAGATATCATTTTAAAGAGCGAAGGGCATCAGAAATTTTCCTACACATTTGTGACAGATGCAGTATCAGGTATTTTATATACAATGCGTTTTGGGCAGCCAGGGGAGGCATATAATATAGCGGATGAAGAATCAGATATTACACTAAAAGATTTAGCATCGTGCCTTGCCTCCCTGGCGGATGTACAGGTGATTTTTCAGCTCCCTGATGAAAAAGAACGCAAAGGATATTCCACTGCTACAAAGGCGATGCTGGATGCCGGCAAACTGAATGCAGTTGGATGGAAATCCAGGGTGCATATGACGGAGGGACTTGCATACACAGTTAGAAACATCGAAAAATAAAGAAAAGTTTTTTATTTGGTTCCAAAAATCCGATCCCCCGCATCCCCCAGTCCCGGGCAGATATAGGCATGCTCATTCAGGCACCTGTCCAGATGTCCCACATAGATCTGAATATCAGGATGTGACTCTCTCAGCCTCTTAAGCCCTTCCGGTGCCGCAATAATACACATAAATTTAATATGCTTCCCGCCGTGCTGTTTGATAAAATCCACCGCTTCCGATCCAGAGCCGCCCGTGGCAAGCATGGGGTCTACTACTACGATGGTGCGCTGGTCGATGGGTTCAGGCAGTTTACAGTAATACTCATGAGGCTCATGGGTCTCCGGGTCGCGGTACAGACCGATATGTCCGACCTTGGCGGAAGGAACAAGGGCAAGGATGCCGTTCACCATTCCCAGACCGGCACGGAGAATGGGCACGATTGCCATCTTTTTGCCAGAAATCATGGGTGTCATACAGGTTTCAATGGGCGTTTTGATCTCCACATCCTCCACGGGAAGATCGCGGAGCGCTTCATAGCCCATCAGCGTTGCAATTTCTTCAATTAATTTACGAAATTCGTTGGTGCCGGTATTCTCGTCACGCAGACGGGAAATCTTGTGCTGAATCAGAGGATGATTCAAAATAAAAACGTTATCCATGTTTATTGATTGTTCCATAATTAGTACCCTGCCTTTCTTCATCAGATTGTCTGCCAAAGGAGTGGACGCATGCGCGCACGTTATCATATCTACATAAAATTTTAGTGCAATTTAAGATTTAAGTCAACGGTCAAAAAAATTCCCCTCTGCCCTAAAGTCTTTCCAAAATAATCCGATACAAATAGTGTAACAAGTGATTACATGGGAAATGCTTATAGGAAATCCATGGAAGGAGGAATCCAGATGCGTATAGAAGCATATACACAGGTCCAGAGCCTATACAATACAAAGAAAACAGCCAAGACCCAGCCGCTTAACAAGGCAGGCGCTTCTGATCAGCTTCAGATATCCGGCATCGGCAAGGACTTACAGAGTGTGAAGCTGGCACTGGCAGGCAGCAGTGATATCAGGGAAGATGTGACAGCTCCGATTAAAGCAAAGATAGATGCAGGCACTTACGAGGTAGATATGGGAAGCTTTGCTGATAAGCTGATGCAGAAATACGAGGAAATGAGGTAGTCTAAGTGGCAAGTTTAATGGAAAACCTGATTGAAATCTTAGACCTGGAGAGCCAGGAATATGAGAACTTGCTTGGACTATCCATGAAAAAGACGCCGGTCATTGTATCCGGCGCATTAGAAGAATTAGCCAAAATCACGGATGAAGAACAAAACGTTGTCAATAGGATTAACCGTCTGGAACTAAAAAGACAGGAAGTTTTTTCCGATATCGCCAACGTAATTAACAAGGATGTTGACACGCTCATGCTTAAAGATCTGGTCGAAATGTTAAAGCCAAGACCGGAAGAGCAGCAGAAACTGGCTAGAGTACACGATAAGTTGAGTACCGCCGTCCATGAGGTGAAACGAGTAAACGGACAGAATAGGATTCTGATACAGAACGCGTTAGAGATGGTGGAATTCGATATGAACATGCTGCAGTCCATGAAGGCAGCCCCTGAAACCGCAAACTATAATAAGGGAGCCTATAATACAGGAGACCATATGGGAGCAGGCGGGGGCGGCTTTGATGCAAAGCAGTAATCCTTGAAAAATTATGAGGTGATGATATGTCTTTATTTGGAAGTTTATATGTTGGTGTAAGTGGGTTACAGATGGGACAGAATGCGCTTAATACAACGGCGCACAATATGTCTAATATGGATACGATTGGGTATACCAGGCAGCAGGTGCAGCAGGGAACCCGTATCTATAATACCATTTCTACTTCAGGATCTGCAGTTTCTTATCAGCAGGTCGGTCTCGGAGTCAATTATTCTCAGGTAAAACAAATTAGAGATTATTTCCTTGATAGAACATACCGCAGGGAGTCTGGAAGAAGTGCATTTTATGATGTATCTTTGTCGGCAGTTGAGGAAGTTGAAAATCTTTTGCAGGAACTGGAAGGAGAAGCCTTTGCCGATTCCATAGAGAATCTATGGGGGTCCGTACAGGACTTGGCAAGAGATCCGGGCAATGCCGTGAATCAAGGCGTTTTTGTACAACGGTGCCATGAATTTTTGACTCGCGGTCAGGCGGTATATCAAGGGCTGTCTGAATATCAGGATAAATTGAATTATAAAATCAGCGAGCAGGTCAAGACGATCAATGCGTACGGCAAGAGAATTGCAGAACTGAATATGGAAATCATGAAAATCGAAGGCGGAAAGATTGAGAAGGCTAACGATTTGAAGGACGAGAGAAATCAGCTGATCGATGAATTATCTGCGATGGGAAATATAGACTGCCGGACGGATGTGGATGGAAATGTGCTGATTAAATTTGAGGGAAAAGATTTCGTTAAGATGGATTCTGCTAATGAAATCTGCCTGTATACAGACGAAGCGACCGGTTTTTACACACCTTACTGGAAGCAGCTGGCAGAAACTAAAATCGTAAATGGAGTTGAAACGGTAGATATCGAGGGTGCTGAACTCTTCAATATGAGACAGACGATTTCTACCGATACCAATACGGATATCGGGGCGCTGAAGTCCATGATGTTCGCAAGAGGAGACAGGCGTGCGACCTTTAAGGATTTAGAGGATGCAGAGGCTTATGACAGAGACATTTCCCAGTCTATCATCATGAACGTACAGGCTGAGTTTGACAGATTGATGCACGATGTGGCAACGGGAATCAACAAGATACTGAAGGAAGCCGCCGAAGCAGCAACAGCAAAGAATCCGGATTCTACCTACATGAGGGATGAAAATGGCAATCCATTTACCATATTCAATACGCAGACAGGGGAGACGGACGAGGATGCCTTTACCGTAGAGAATATGATTATCAATGGGGAAGTGAAACAGGCGCCTTCACTGCTGGGCTTTAAAAAGGACGACGGCCAGATTGACCAGGAAACGGCAGATGCGCTCAAAGATCTTTTTATGGAAGAGACGCATACGCTGAATCCGAATGTAAAGACCACAACGAATTATATTAATTTTTATAATAACTTAGTTTCCCAAGTGGCAACCACCGGCGATGTCTTATATGGCATCAGTGAAAATCAACAGATTACTGTGGATAATACAGCTGCCGCAAGAGAGCAGGTTCTGGGGGTTTCCTCAGATGAAGAAATGAGCAATATGATTATGTTCCAGAATGCCTATAACGCAGCCAGCCGTTACATCAATGTAATCAGCGAACTGATGGAACACGTTATCAATACATTAGGAAGCTGAGAAAGGAAGTGAAGTAGATGCCATCACAATTTTTTGGATTATATATAGCAGGTTCGGGGCTTCGTGCCTCCAACGCGGCTTTGAATACAACAGCAAATAATATCTCCAATTCACAGACCATAGGATATAGCCGGCAGCAGGTGACCCAGCAGGCGAATCTTGCATTAAGGACTTTTACCACCTATGGATGTGCAGGAGCCGGTGTGGACACCATTGCCATCGAGCGTGTCAGAGATACTTTTTATGACATGCGATACTGGGATAATCAGAGTAAATACGGTGAATTTTCGGTAAAACAGTATTATATGAAAACACTGGAAGATTATCTGGATGATGACAGTACCAGTGGATTTAAGAGTATATTTAATCAATTCAGCGCAGCGCTGCAGTCTGTCACAACAAATTCCAGCAGTGAGGCTTCCAAGAAGCAGTTCATAGCATCAGCCAAAGCGCTTACAGACTATTTTAATAATATGTATGGAAATCTGCAGGAACTGCAGAAGGATATCAATCTGGAAATCAAGCAGAGTGTGGATCAGATTAATTCTATTTCACAGAAAATCGCGACCTTAAATAAGCAGATTAATGTGGTTGAACTTTCCGGTGCATCGGCTAATGAGCTGCGTGACCAGAGAGACCTTCTGATTGATGAATTGTCAGAATATGTGGATGTTGAGGTTGAGGAAATGCCTATCGTGGATGTATATCATCCAGAGAGAGAAACCGGGGGGCATCGGTATCTGGTGCGTATTGCAGGAGGACAGCCGCTGGTAGATGGAAATTCCTATAATACATTGTCTTATGTTGCGCGGACCGAAGGTGAAAAACTGAACCAGAGCGATGCCGATGGCATGTACCGCATTATGTGGGCAAACGGAAATGAATTCAACCTGCAAAATGCCGCTATGGGCGGAAAGCTGAAAGGACTTGCGCAGCTTCGGGATGGTAATAATGGCGCTAACTTTAAGGGTGTGGTTGATTCTGTGGATACAGCCAATCATAAAGTATCGATTAAAGTGGATTCACAGTATTTGAAAGATATGAAGGGATGTACCTTATCTTCTACAGGCGGTGAAATCAACATTGGCAATACACTTTATTATTATACTGGCTGGGAGTTTGACGGAGTAGATACTTATACCTTTACATTAGACGACAACAGACTTCCTCAGATTGATGCTGGCAAGGTTGGAAAAGACGTCAAAGTTTCATCAGAAGTGAAATATCAGGGGATTCCATACTATATGGAGCAGATGAACGAATGGATTCGCGGTTTTGCAGAAGCTGTAAATAACATTTTTACACAAGGTGTAGACGCAAACGGCAATCAGGGGTGCATTTTCTTTACAGGATTTGACGGAACAGGAAAAGAATATACAGAAGATGATTTCGTGGCGGCAGGAACGCCAGGCGTGGCAGGGGCAAATGGCTATTATGAATTGACGGCAGGGAACTTTGCAATTAATTCAGCGCTCCTTGCGGATGCGAATCTTCTGGGAACCAGAAGCAGCGCGGATGTAGGCGTAGAGGAATGCGGGCAGATTAAAGAGTTGATTTCCATGCTGACCAGCAAAGATAAATTCAGCTTCAGGAATGGAACCGCAGGACAGATGCTGGAGATGCTTCTATCTGATATGGCATTAAATGCAAGCAATGCGAACACTTTCTACAATACTTATAACGGGCTTAGGAATAGCATTGACAATCAGAGAAGTTCAATTTCTGGTGTGGATGAAGATGAGGAAGCAGTGAGTCTTGTAAAATTCCAGAACTCCTACACTTTAGCATCTAAGATGATACAGACACTGACGGAAGTTTATGACCAGCTGATTTTGCGTACCGGCGTTTAAGGAGGACAACAGGCATGAGAATGACCAATAAAATTATGCAGAATAATTCCCTGTATAATATCAATAATAATAAAATACTACAAAATAAACTGAGCACCATGATGTCAACCGAAAAGAAGATTACCAGACCTTCTGATGATCCCATTATTGCAATCCGTGCATTGCGTCTTAGAACCAGCGTTACAGAACTGACTCAGTTTTACGAAAAAAATGCGCCGGATGCAGATAGCTGGCTGGATGTTACCGGTAAGTCTCTGATTACTATAACAGAAGTTTTCAATGATATGATTACGCAGGCGAATAAGGGCGCCAATAAGGACTTAGGACCTGAAGATTTGGAAATCATTTTAGAACAGCTTGAGTCGCTTAAGAATGAATATTATTCCACTGGAAATGTGGATTATGCCGGCAGATACATTTTTACAGGATACAGAACAGACACTACCATGTCCTTTACCAAAGAGGTAGAGGAACAGCCGGATGGATACCCCAGCTATCAGATTACAGAACAAAATACAATCAAAGATTTTGACACCGTTAATGTTACGGATATAGGCGATCTGGAAGGGCTTAATAAAAGTAATTATCAGGATGCAAATTACGGTAATGTTGTTGAACAAGACATACACAATGCCGACGTTCACAGGCTGCGCCTTTCTTATGACAATTTAGTCGGTCAGAAGGACTTAACATCTGATTTGGTGATTGATGTGGCTGGGACGCAAAAGCAGGTAAAGACGGTTCCCTTGTCTGAAGATCCTTATCTGAAGGTCATGAATGGTGCGGAGGATATTGTGTTTATCCCTGAAACCGGAGAGGTTCTTTTCAGCGATAAAGCTTATGAACAGCTTGAGAATGAGATAAGGGCAGCAGGGGGAACAGATACAGAAATTAAGTTTACTTACACCAAAAACCAGTGGAAGGACGGAGACCTTCGCCCTGAGCATTATTTTGCATGTACGTCGACTACTTTAAATGATGACAATACAGAAAAGAAAATTAATTACAATCAGGAATATCTGCTCAACCAGGGAAAACGTCAGACGATTGAATATGACGTGGGCTACAATCAGAAGATACAGGTCAACACCACTGCTGATGAGGTGTTCAGCCACAATATGGACAGGGATATTGATGACTTAAAGCTTGCGCTTGCGGATTTAAAGGCGATGGATGCCACTGTCAAAGATATGGATGCGGTTCTTGACAATCTGGAGGAAGGTACGCCGGAGTACAAGGATGTTAAGAAAAAATATGATGCAGCAAATAAAGCCTACAGCTACCTGCGTGAAAAAGTTCACAAATTGTTTGAGGGAACGATTACTAAGGTACAGGGGTATTTGGATGATACCAACGTTGCGATTACGGACAATGGAACCAGGAGCCAGCGTCTTTCCCTGATTAGCAATCGTCTTATGGATCAGAGGACAACTTTTAGGACGCTGCAGTCAGAAAACGAAGATGCAGATATTGCGGAAGTGGCTGTTCAGCTCACCAGCACTGAGCTTACCTATAATGCGGCTCTGATGGCGACCGGAAAGATTATGCAGACTTCCCTGATGAACTACATTTAATATAGGCGTGGTATTACGCGGATAGGAGCGGATTATGAAAATTAGTACAAAAGCATTTGGGGAAATTGAAATAGCAGATGATAAGGTTATTCATTTTCCAGCAGGAATCATCGGTTTTCCGGAGCTTGTAGATTTTGCGCTTATACATGATGAAGATAAAGGAATCGGTGCGATTCACTGGCTGCAGTCAGTGCAGGAACCTGCGTTTGCGATGCCTGTCATGGATCCGCTTTTGGTGAGGGAGGATTACAATCCGGAGGTGGATGATGAATTGCTCAAACCACTTGGTAAGTTGGATCCTGCAGAAACGTTGGTGATGGTTACAGTGACTGTGCCCAGTGACCTTACAAAGATGAGTGTCAATTTGAGGGGACCAATCATCATTAATGCGATAGAAAAGAAGGCATGTCAGGTAATCATAGAAGGGGAAGGGTATCAAGTCAAATTCCCTATTTATGATATTTTAAATGCAAGGAAAGCGGGTGAATAAATGTTAGCTTTATCCAGAAAGAAAAACGAAGCCCTTATCATTAACAACAATATAGAGATTACAGTGCTTGAAATCAAGGGGGAGCAGGTAAAGCTGGGCATCAGCGCACCGAAGGAGGTTCCAATCTATCGGAAAGAAGTTTATGTACAGATTCAGGAGGCAAATGAAGAGGCGGTCAGCATGGACGGACTGGAGGCTTTAAAGAATCTGCTCGGATAAGAGAAAATAGTAGAGAGAGTACCTGTTTTAAACAAATGCAGGTACTCTTTTTTTGTAAAAAATCAGGATTTAACTATAAATTTTTTCAATCATTTTCCGATATATACTTAAGAAGACAGGAAAGCTCTATAGTTTTGCAAATTTATATCACACGGAGGTGATTACAATGGCAGTAGAACCATTAAGCAGTGCTATGACATATCAGGCACAGAACACTCAGCAGGCAAAGCCTGTGGCGAAACAAACGGTAGAGAACATGGATGTTGCTACACAGGAACTTAACAATGTTTATGATGCGACGACTGTAAAGGTTGCAGAAGCTGGACGGAAAGAAGGGCAGCAGAACAGCCAGAGTAATTCCGAAAATAGCGCTACAAGAGAACAACAGCAGGCTACCACGGAACAAATCAAGAAAGCAGTTGAAAATCTGAACAAGAATATGTCTCATTCTGAGGCTGTTTTTGGAATCCATGAAGCTACCAACCGCGTTATGATCAAGATCGTTGACAAGGAATCTAAGGAAGTCATCAAGGAACTTCCGCCGGAAAAGACCCTTGACATGATCGCAAAGGCGTGGGAACTTGCCGGGCTGCTTGTGGATGAAAGAAGATAGGGGGTATCGATATGGCGATGCGTGTAACCGGAATGATGTCCGGAATGGATACAGAAAGTATCATTCAACAGCTTGTGGCTGCAAGACAGACCAAAGTTGATGCTTTAAAAAAGAAACAGACCCAGCATGGCTGGAAACAGGAAGCTTGGAAAGATTTGAATGCAAAGATTTATAAGTTGTACAATGGATCGCTGAATAATCTTCAGTATGCATCTTCCTTTGTAAAAAAGACGACTACTGTCTCCAACAGTAATCTGGTCAGTGTAATTACAAAGGACACAGCGATGGACAGTGTCCAGAATCTTAAGATCAATCGGCTTGCCAAGGCTGGTTATCTTACTGGCGGCGTAATTAAGGGAGCCGACGGGAAAAAATTAAGCGGCAGCAGTAAAGTTGCCGAAAGTCTTGGTATAGATGCAGGCAGTACCTTTGAGGTAAGCACAAACGGTAAAAAAACAGAGATTACGATTGATGAAAATACCACCATTAATTCTTTGGTAAATCAGCTGAAAGCAGCAGGCGTCGGCGCTAATTTTGATGCTGGTCAGCAGCGTTTTTATATTGGTGCAAATGCACTTGGAGAGGATTCGGACTTTACAATTATCGGTTCCAATTCTGAAGGTACGAATGCTTTAGATAAGCTGGGCATTTTGGTTTATGATGATAAAGCAAAAGAAGCATATAAAGCGTATGCAACAATGTCGGCTGCCGACATAGCAAGTTTGAAACAATCCAGAGTTGATGCGCGCGCAGCAGCGCTGGTTGCTGAGAGGGAAAGTCTTACCAAGGATAAAGATGAACTGGCTAAAAAGATGAAGGAATGCGCAGAAGAATATAGCCAGGCGTATGGTCAGGGTGGTACTTACGATCTTGAAGATGAAGGCAAAAGAACGGCACGCAAGACAGACCTTAAGAATCAGATTTCGGAATTAGAAGCAAAAACTGAATTGTCAGCAGAGGAACAGGCGACCTTAGATAAATGCAAGGCGGAGATGTCCTATATCGATGGGTACGAAGGTCTGCAGAAAGATGTCCAGGAAAAGGATACGAGGCTTTCTGAAATCGCAAAGTATGTAGATAACGACGGAAAGGCAACGTCTTCTCTGGAAGCTGAAATTGGCGCGCAGGTAGATGCGAAGATTGCTGAGGCAGCAAGGATTTATAATGATTACAGCAATTTAGAAGGCAAAGGCAGCGCAAGCGATAAGCAGGTAGGTCAAAATGCTGAAATAGAATTGAATGGTGTAAAGTATTATGCAGACAGTAACACGTTTGAAATAAACGGGCTTACCATCACCTGCAACGGAACAACAGCAGAAAACGAAATGATTACGCTGAGCACCAAGAATGATACTAGCGGTATCTACGACATGATTAAGAGCTTCATCAAGGAGTATAGTGCGCTCATTAATGAGATGGATAAATTGTACAATGCAGAAACCGCGAAAGGCTACGAGCCGCTTACGGATGACGAAAAAGCGGCAATGTCGGAAGCTGAAGTAGAAAAGTGGGAAGCAAAGATTAAAGACAGTCTGTTGAGAAGAGACGGCACTTTAAATTCAGTATCCAGCGCAATGAAGGAAATCATGATGTCAGGCTTTGAAGTAAACGGGAAGAAGATGTACCTGTATGATTTCGGTATTGAAACTATGGGTTATTTCAATGCAGCTGATAATGAAAAGAATGCATATCACATTTATGGTGATGAAGACGATGAAGCATTTAAGAATGAAACAAACAAGCTGATGGCAATGATTAACTCAGATCCTGATGCGGTTGTCGGTTTCTTTACCGAGCTGTCCAAGAAATTGTACGGCAAGATGTTTGACATGATGAAGGGTACAGAGTTCAGTAGTGTCTATAAGGTATATGACGACAAGAAGATGAAGGAAGAGTATGATGATTATACCGTTAAAATTGCTGAGGCAGAAAAGAAACTGCAGGATTATGAAGACAAATGGTATAAGAAATTTGCTGCTATGGAAACAGCGATGGCTAAAATGCAGTCTAATGCCAGCGCGGTAACAGCTTTATTAGGAGGCTCATGACATGCCCTTACCCAATGCTTATGCACAGTATAACAACAGTAAAGTTTTAACGGCATCCCCAGCAGAATTGACGTTGATGCTGTATGAAGGAGCAATCAAATTCTGTAATATTGCAATTACTGCAATTGAAGAGAAGGATATTCCCAAGGCACATAATAACATTGTCAAAGTGCAAAAAATTATTGATCATTTAAGAGCAACATTGGATATGAAATATCCTGTTGCCAAAGAATTTGACAATATCTATGAATATCTCATACATCGGCTGATAAGTGCCAATGTGAAAAAAGATGTTGAAATTTTAAATGAGATTCTGGAGCATCTGCGGTCTGTGCGTGATACCTGGAAAGAAGTCATGCGCATCAGCAGAGAAAAGGGGACCGTATGATTGAAAATTGTCTGAGTATACTGGAGGATAGTCTGAAAAAGAAGATAGAAGTGCTTAAGCGTATCCATGCGGCAAATGAAATTCAGACGACGATTTTGAAAAAAGATCCGGTCGATTTGGAGGCATTTGACAAAATAGTAGACGAAAAGGATCTGTATATAGAGGAACTTACCAGCTTAGATGACGGATTTGAGACCTTGTATGAGAAAGTCAGACAGGAGCTGAATGGAAACAGATCAAAGTATGCAGAGCAGATTAAGCGTATGCAGGGGCTTATCACGGATATCACAGACAGAAGCGTTGCGGTTCAGGCGCAGGAAGCGCGCAATAAAGCATTGGTAGAAAATTGCTTTAAAATGGAACGCCAGAATTTGGGGCAGTCCAGAAAAAATTCCAAGGCGGCTTACGGGTATTATCAGAACATGAGCAATAAGAATGTTCCCCAGTCGCATTTCATGGACCAAAAAAAATAAAAAAATTTTAATTTGGGTATAAAGTATTGGAGAAAGCCTCCGATATAATATACAAGTAAAGCAAAACAATTGCTTACAAACATATGGCAGTCCCGCTTTTGGATGCGTACGAATTCGAAAGCAAGGCTGCACAACAAATTAGTAAACGTACGCAGGGAAGCGGCGTTAAATTCAAGGAGGAATATATTATGGTAGTACAACACAATCTTACAGCAATGAACTCTAACAGAATGTTAGGAATCACAACTAGCACACAGGCTAAGTCAACAGAGAAGTTATCATCTGGTTACAAGATTAACCGTGCAGCTGATGATGCAGCAGGCTTATCCATCAGTGAAAAGATGAGAAGACAGATCAGAGGTCTTACACAGGCTGTTTCCAATGCACAGGATGGTATTTCAGCAGTACAGACAGCTGAAGGTGCACTCGGTGAAGTGCATGACATGTTACAGCGTATGAATGAACTTGCTATCAAGGCTGGTAATGAAACATTACAGTCTGTAGATAGAAAGTACATCCAGCAGGAACTTGATCAGCTGAAATCTGAAATTGACAGAGTTCAGACAACAACCACATTCAATGAGCAGAAGCTGTTGAATGGTGACTTCTCTAAGGGTAAAGCTCTTCAGGTTGGTTCTGAAGTTGATGCTGACAACAGAATCAAAGTTACAATCTTGAAGATGGATTGGGATACAATTTCAAATTCTACTACTAAGATGCCTGGTTCAACTACTGGTAATGGAAAAGGCAATAAGACATTACAGGTATTTAAAGAAGGCGAAGATGCTACTAAGGTAGAAGCAAACATCAAAGCTACTGTTTCCAGTATCAAGACAGCTATTCAGAATGTATCTGAGCAGAGATCCAGACTTGGTGCTACACAGAACAGACTTGAGCACACAGTAAACAACCTGAACAACGTTGTAGAGAATACTACATCTGCTGAATCTGCTATCCGTGATACAGATATGGCTACTGAAATGGTTAAGTACTCCAACAACCAGATTCTTGCTCAGGCAGGTCAGGCTATGTTGGCTCAGGCTAACCAGGCTAACCAGGGTGTATTATCCTTACTTGGCTAATCAGTGAGCGTATAAACATTGCAGTAAACTACCAAAAGGGAATGGATAAAATCCATTCCCTTTTTAACACGAAAACTATTTAGAAATATTATGTAAGCCCTGACAATCTTTTTAATGCAGGTTCAAAATCGCCACATCTTTTATAAAATTCGGAAGCAGCGGTCATATTTCCCATTTGTTCATTGATTAATCCCATGTAATACCAGCTTAAAAAGGTATTCGTTCCTTCAGCATATGGGTTATCCATAGAGGTAGCCTTTATAAATTCTGACATTGCCTTTATGGGTTGTCCTGACATATAATAGATTCTTCCCATCAAAAATACAAAATCCGGGTTTTTGGCAAATACTTCATAAATCTGTTCAAACTGAAGCGCTTCTTCAATCTTTCCTAGGTGAAGAAGACAATTGCCGTATGCCTGGATTGTAAGCCTAAGGTATTCCAGATCTGGATTTAAATCATAAGTGAGAACTTTGGAATAGTATTTGGCGGCGGATCCATAATCATCCAGGCAGTAATATTCTTGTCCAATTTGAAAGTATAGATAAGGGTCATCGGGGTGTTTTTCAAGTTCTTTTTCCAGCAATGTCATATTTCGGATCCGTTTTGCTTCCAGTTCTTCTGCAGTACCCACATAACCAGAGTGAAGGACTGTGAGTGGAATTTCAAAGGCATAAGGTGTCTGGGACGTAGAAGGAGTTAGCTGTTCGTGAATGGGCGCTTCGTAATGATAATAGCGGCGGTTAAAAAATCGTTCCACCATATCGATGTAGATTCTTTGCTGATTGTCGTTAGGAGTAAGATTTTTCCTTTTTAGTCGTCCGACATAAGCAGGATACTCTCTGGCAAGACACATAAATTCCTCTGGATTGCTTTCTTCTGCCCATTCATCACAGTCCAATACGAGAATCCAGTCATAGGATGCTTTGGAAATGGAAAAGTTGCGTGCAGCGCTGAAGTCGTTGATCCATTTGAAATCAAATACTTTGGCGCCATATTTTTGGGCTACATCCTTTGTACGGTCAGTTGAACCAGTATCCACCACAATAATTTCGCAGTTAAAATGCTGAATGCTTGCAAGACAGCGTTCAATATTTGCTTCTTCATTTTTGGCAATCATGCAAATTGAAAATGGTTTCATGTGTTTTCTTCTCCTTATAAATAAGATTCCATCTCTTTAATTCGGTGCACAAAGCTATGCTCCCGGGCAATTTTGTCGTGAGCAGAAGCAGCCATCTGTATGCGTTCCTGCTCATTCTGAAGGTAATAATGGAGCTTATCAAGCAGGTCTTTTTGGCTGTCATAAAAGGCAAAATCATCTCCCGGAATAAATAAATCAAAAAAGTCTGTCTGATAGTTGCTTAATAAAAAGCCTCCCGCACCCATAATATCAAAGGCGCGCAGCGGGATACCGCTTTTAATGCTTCTAAGGGACATGTTAAGATTAATCTTAGAATTTTTGTAAACATAGGGCGCCACCTCATAGGGGTCCATAGGATCATGTAAAATAGCATTGGGATGTTTAAAGTTTTGATCGGGGGTGTAGATATCAATGGGATATCTGTCTGCAATGGCGTGGAGAAGCTCTGTTCGTTCAATGGAAGTAATCTTGCGATTTACATAATATTGCGAGTAAATATACTCATTGGATTCCACGCCGTCATCATTTGTCATGGATGGGCAGACAGCCATCATATCCTCCATAATCTCTGGGGTCATCGTTTCCTGTACAAAATTGTAACCATAAACATTTTTCTGAGCAGCCATGACACCATCTAAGTAACCTTTAGCAAATGGGGATAAATTATCAAAATGATGGAAAAATCCACTTTTATAACTTTCGGTATAGAGTGCGCCCACAAAAGAGATATCTGTTTTATTCATATGTGAGGATTTTGAAAAGGCATCAAAGTTATTCATCCCATCCAGCCGTTTTGTATTGGCGGCAAGAGGAAGATAGTGGACGGTCTGAATGCCGTTTTTAATAAATTCATATGCAAGATCTTTATCAAAGATAAAAATGTGATTACAGGGAGAAATTGTGGTATATGAATATAGAGTGATATACGGACTGTCATAAACCCAGCACACGTAAGGGATTCCCTCGGCGCTGCAAACTTTGGAGATCACAGGATAATAGTTAAAAGAAAAAACATAATCAGGTATATGCTTATGGATTTCCTGCGTTAATGAAGCCTCATATGCAGGATCAAAACGAAAGCTTTCAGGGAAAAAAGGGAAGGAGACGACTTCGTGACCAATTTCCCGATAAGCATCTTTTAAGTCATCTATACAAAAACAGTTCCATTCTAAGAAAAGGATTTTCATCTGTGTTTTACCTTTCTATCGTTTTTAGATTCATGTTTGAAGCAGAGAAAGACGCTGTTTTGCCGGTGCATAATTTCCGCACTTTGCATAATATTTCATAGCATTTTCTTTCTTACCGATACATTCATATATTACACCAATATTATAATTAGGCATATAACTGTTGATGCCTGTCGTTTTCCCGTTCTTCATAGAGACAGCCTTTTGAAATTCAGTGATTGCCTGGTCAAAGAGAGCATTGTGCATATAAATGAGCCCCATGAGAAACACAAAATCGGTTTGAAAGGAAAAGAGTTCATATACATTAGCAAGACCCAGAGCAGCATCATATTCTTTGGCTTCCAACAGGCAGTAGCCATAAGATTCAACCATTTCCTGAACATAGGCAAGAGCCGGATCAATGTCAAAGGAAAGTCCGGCGTCAAAGTATTGGCATGCAGCAGGATAATCTTTTAAGATTTGATAACACTTTCCCGTTTGAAATAGCAGATAGGGGTCGTCTGGGGCATCTTTAAGTGCGAGAAGCAAAAGGTCCAGATTTCGGCTTGCCTTTGCTGTAAGGGCGTCCTCTTCCTCATAGCCGTGATGATAAAGGGAAATATCGACTGGACAGTAAACCGGCGCTGATTCAATTATGGGAAAGACTTGTTCATGAATGATGCCGCAATAATGGTTATATTTCCTGTTGAATAAGCGTGCTACCTGTTCCGTCATTGTAGAAGTCTGACCGGATAGTAAATTGCAGGGATTAAGCCGTGTAATGGTGCCGATTTCCTTTCGGTGGGAGTTTATAAAGGAGATTAACGCAGAAATATTTATGTCTTTTAAATACTCATCAAAATCGACTACCAAGATCCAGTCGTGGGAAGCCTTAGAAATAGAAAAATTTCTGGCAGCGCTAAAATCATTTGTCCATTCAAAATGATAAAGCTGATCTGTATATTGGGAAATAAGACTCATCGATTGATCGGCTGAGCCAGTGTCAGCAATTACAAGCTCAAAACCCAGCTTTTTTAAAGGCGCAAGACAATTATGAACATTGGATTCCTCATTTTTGGCAATCATACAGACAGATATAGGAAGCATAAGTTATTCTCCAGTTTTCTTTAAATATAGGTTAATGCAAGTTAACTGCAGCGTCAACGTGCAGATTCATCAAAGAAAAAATAATCCAATCGGTCGTTTAAGAGCATAGCAAGATAGCCAAATGCACTTCGGTTAATGACCATAATTCGGCACATACTCATAAGCTGCAGATCAATAAAATTCTTACCCTGTGTATTGCCCTCAATATACGT